>NZ_MWIG01000520.1:0-9946 GCF_002156145.1 Streptomyces sp. NRRL B-24572
GCCTTCCACCGCCGCCCCGGCGGCCGGCGCCCTTCCCGGCTCCGAAGCGGACCGGTACCCGTCCAGGGAGGTCACCGACGCAAGCGGCTTCGCCCTGCTCGTCCCCGTCGGGGCGACCCGCTCGACCGACGGCGTCCGGGTGTTCTACACCTCGTCGGACGGGGCCGTACGGGTCGGGGTGAGGATCCGGGCGATCCCGCCCGGCGGGGCGATCGGGGTGATGCGCGCCTCCGACGAGAACGGCCCGAAGAGCAACCCGGGGTACCGCGACGCCCTGGTCCAGGAGACGACGCACAGGGGACTGCCCGCCGCCCGCTGGGAGTTCACCTGGGACGGCTTCACCACCGCCGAGGGCCCCCGGCACACCATCGACGTCTGCTGGGAGAAGGGCGGGACGCTGTACGACGTGTGGGTGTCCGCCCCGGTGGGCCGCTCCGAGGAGGGCCGCATCCGCTTCGACGACGCCCTGGAATCCTTCCGTACGACCGGCGGTTAGGGTGGCCCCATGCGTGATCTCGGGGTGGGTTTCAAGTACCTGGTACAGGGCCAGAAGTGGGTCGGCCGGCACGGGCGGTGGCTCGGCTTCGGGCTGCTGCCCGGGCTCGTGACGCTCGTCCTCTACGCGGCGGCGCTCGTCGGCCTCGGCTACGGCGCCGACGACCTGACCGCGTGGGCGACGCCGTTCGCCGACGACTGGTCCTCGCCCTGGCTCGGCATCTTCCGCGGCACCCTGACCGCGCTGGTCTTCGCCTTCGGGCTCTTCCTCGCGGTGATCACCTTCACCGCCGTGACCCTCCTCGTCGGCCAGCCCTTCTACGAGTCGCTCTCCGAGGAGGTCGACCGCAGCGAGGGCGGCGAGGTCCCCGAGTCGGGCCTGCCGCTCTGGCGGGAGCTGTGGATCTCGGCCCGTGACAGCCTGCGGATCCTGCTGCGGGTCGCGCTGTACGGCGTGCTGCTCTTCGCCTGCGGGTTCATCCCCGTCATCGGCCAGACCGTCGTCCCCGCCATCGGCTTCTGCGTCTCCGGCTTCTTCCTCACCGAGGAGCTGACGGCCGTCGCGCTCCAGCGCCGGGGCGTCGAGCTGAAGGAGCGGCTGCGGCTGCTCCGCGGGCGCCGGATGGCCGCCCTGGGCTTCGGCGTTCCGCTGACGCTCGCCTTCCTGGTGCCCTTCGTCGCCGTCTTCCTCATGCCGGGAGCGGTCGCCGGAGCCACCCTGATGGCCCGTGAGCTGCGCGGCGAGACGGCGGGGGACGGTGCCGAGGAGGACGACCGGGAAGGCGGCGACCGCCCGGTCGACGACGGCACCGCCTACCGTCACGCGGCCGGGAACACCTCGCACGGCTGATCCCGGAGGAGCACCCGGTCGAACCCGGACGGGCACCCGGCCCCGCGGCCCCTCAGGGTTCGAAGACCGGGTGCAGTTCCGGCCGTGCGTCCCACCAGGCCCGGTGGAATGCGTTGTTGTCGACGTTCGCCAGATAGGCGCGGGCCGCCGCCCCGTACAACAGCTCCGCCTGCGGGGCGGGGACCGCCGCCCGGTTCCAGGCGAGCCGGATCCGCCCCGTCACCGGGTCGCCCTCCAGGGGGCGCAGGACCGTGCCCTCGGCCGCCGGGGCCGTCGGCTGGCTCATCGAGATCGCCCGGCCGGACGCGATCAGGTCGTAGTGCATCTTCCGGTCGGCGACCCGGTGCCGCAGCGAGGGCGTGAAGCCGGCCTTCTCACAGGCCGCGACCAGCGCCTCCGGCCCGCCGTCGTCGTCCTCCACCAGCGTCATCCACGACTCGCCGGCGAGCTCGGCGAGCGCGATCCGCTCCCGGCCCGCCAGCGGGTGCGCCGCCGAGAGCCGCACGCAGAACGGCTCCTTGGGGACGAGCGTGCGGGCCGAAGTGCCCTCGGGCAGCGGCACCTCGTGGTCGTTGACCTCCCCGTACAGCACGGCGTCGTACCGTCCCGCGCCGAGCTGCCGGGTCAGCGTCGTCGCCGAGTGCTCCACGGTGACGGCGATCTCCCGCCCCGCCACGACCTGCTCCAGCTCCCCGAGCAGCCGGTCGACGAGGACGAGCAGGATGCAGCCGAGCCGCAGCGGGGTGTGCGGGGCGGCGGCCCGCGCACCGGCGGCGAGCGCGTCCATCTCGCCGAGCACGAGCCGCGCCTTGGAGAGCACGAACTCGCCCAGCGGGGTGGGTTCCACACCGTGCCGGCCGCGCAGGAAGAGCTCCCCGCCCGCGACCCGCTCGATGCGGCGGAGCTGTGCGGAGAGCGCCGGCTGCGAGACCCCGAGCCGCCCTGCGGCCCGCCCCAGACTGCCGGCTTCGGCTATCCGGCAGACGGCCTCTAGATGCCTCAACTCCAGCTGCATTTCAGCAGCGTACGCAGCGGCGGCTGGTCTGCACCATAACCCGTGTCTTATGCCGCATGAGATGTCCCGAACTCGCCATGTCCACGCCCATACTCGGCGCGACGATCCGTCTCCCCCACCCTTGAACGGAGCACGACGTTGCACCCGACCAGACTCACGGCGGCCGTGGCCGCCCTGGCGCTCTCGGCGAGCCTCGCGACCGCACTCGTCGGACCGGCGACCGCGGCGACCCCGCAGGGCGGGACCGTACCGCCCGGACACGGCAAGTCCCTCGCGCTCGCCGCCGCCGACAAGGCCGCGGCGAGCGGTCTCGACGAGCTGCGGCACGGCGCCGACGAGGACCTCGTCCGGACGTCCGTCACCCCCTGGGCGAACGGCCTGTACTACGCCGCGTACGAGCGCACCTACCGTGGCCTCCCGGTCGTCGGCGGCGACGCGGTCGTCGTCTCCGACAGCTCCGGCAAGGTCCGCGAGGTCACCGGCGCCCCCGCCCCGGCCATCAAGCTCTCCACGAAGGCGAAGGTGACGGCCGAGGCGGCCCTCGCCACCGCCCGCAAGCAGCTGGCCTCGGTGGAGAGCGCGAGCGCCCCGGAGCTGACCGTGCTCATCAAGGACGGCAAGGCCGTCCTGACCTGGCACACCCTGGTCATCGGCCGCACCGCGCAGGGCGCGCCGAGCTCCCTCGCCACCTATGTCGACGCGCGCACCGGGGCCGTCGCCCAGGCCACCGACAAGGTCTCGGACGCCGACGGCCGCGGCTACCACAACGGCAACGTCACCATCGACACCGCCGCCACCTCCATGACCGACCCCAACCGCTCCGGCTTCAAGTGCGGCGGCCAGAACGGCAGCGCCTACACGGGCTCCTCGCCGTGGGGCAACGGCACCGCCAACGACCTGGTGACCGCCTGCGTCGACATCATGTACGCGGCGCAGAAGGAACACTCCATGCTCAAGGAGTGGTTCGGCTACAACGGCCAGAACGGGCAGGGAAGCATGGTCCCGGCCCGCGCAGGGCTCGGCGAGGTCAACGCGTACTACGACGGTACGAAGACCACGTACGGCCACAACCAGAACAGCAGCATGCAGCTCACCGGCATCGACGTCGTGGCGCACGAGTACGGCCACGAGATCTTCGACAAGACGCCGGGCAGCTCGGGCTCGTCCAACGAGAACGGCGGCATGAACGAGTCGACGGGCGACATCTTCGGCGCGCTCACCGAGCACTACGCCAACAACCCGAACGACACCCCGGACTACACGGTCGGCGAGAAGCTGAACTTCCTCGGCGACAACAAGCCGATCCGCTACATGTACAACCCCTCGCTCGCCAACAACGACCCCAACTGCTACACCCAGTTGACCTCCAACACCGAGGTGCACGCCGGGGCCGGCCCGCAGAACCACTGGTTCTACCTGCTCGCCGAGGGCTCCAACCCGGGCGGAGGCAAGCCCAGCAGCCCGATATGTTCCGGCGGGCCCTCCTCCGTGACCGGCATCGGCATCCAGAAGGCCGGCAAGATCTTCATGGGCGCCCTGCTCATGAAGACCTCCTCCTGGAACCACCTCGCCGCCCGCAAGGCGACCCTGACCAGCGCCAAGAACACCTACGGCAGCGCCGAGTGCAACGCCGTGAAGGCGGCCTGGAACGCGGTCGGCGTGCCGGCCCAGTCCGGTGAGACCGACTGCGGCGGCACCACCACCCCGGACTTCTCGCTCGCCCTGAACCCGTCCTCGGGCTCGGTGCAGCCGGGTGCCTCCGTCACCTCCACGGTGAACACCTCCACCACCGGCGGCAGCGCGCAGACCGTGCAGCTCTCCGCGAGCGGTGCCCCGAGCGGGGTCACCGTCTCCTTCAGCCCCGCCTCGGTGACCTCGGGCTCCTCGTCCGCGATGACCGTCCAGGTCGCCGCGGGCACGGCCAACGGCACGTACCCGATCACCGTCACCGGTACGGGCTCCGCCACCCACACGGTCACCTACCAGCTGTCGGTCGGCACCACGACCCCGCCCACCGGCTGTGACAACACCCAGTACACGTACCAGGGTTCGCTGACCGACGGCGGGGCCGAGGCCCAGCCCGACGGCTCGTACTACTACTCGGCGACCTCCGGCACCCACGTGGGCTGCCTGCGCGGCCCGGCCGGCGCCGACTTCGACCTGTACCTGCAGAAGTGGAACGGGTCGACCTGGGTGGACGTGGCCGTCGGCGGCACGGCGACCGCCGACGAGGACACCAGCTACTACGGCACCGCGGGCTACTACCGGTACGTGGTCCACGCGTACAGCGGCTCCGGCGCGTACACGCTGGGCCTGAGCGCCCCGTAAGGGGTTGAGCACCCCGTAACGGGGGCGGGGTGTGCCGTCGCGGACCGGGGGTTCCGCGAACGGCCTCCCCGGAGGGCCGGGCGGTCGTATGTCCCACGACCGCCCGGCCCTTCCTCCGTGCTCAGCCCACCTCGGCGAGCGCGAACCCCGGCTCCTCGGGGCCCGCGTCCGCGATCCGCCCGCCGTCCGGGCCCCAGGCGCCGGCCCTGCCCGTGCCGACCCCGTCCTCGTTGGTCCCGAGCACGTTGCCGAGCACCACGTACAGGCCGAAGTCCCGGGCCCGCACCGGGTACACCTTCTCGAAGGAGTCGTTGCCGGCGGAGAGCACCGAACTCGCCAGGTACACCGAGCAGTCGTCGGCGGCGGCGCGCTCGGCGAGCTCCGGGAACCGGTTGTCGTAGCAGGTGGCCAGGGCGAACCGGACCCCGTCGAGCTCGAACCGCCCGTCGCCCGGGCCCGGTGCGAAGACCTCCGCCTCGACCCCGTACAGGTGCTGCTTGTCGTAGCGGGCGAGGAGCGAGCCGTCGGGGCCGATCACGAGCGTGGTGATCCCGACGCCCGAACCGCCGTTCCTCACCGGCCCGTTGACGACGGCCGCCGCGCCCGCCGCACGGCACGCCTCCCGTACGGGTTCGAGGCGGGCGTCGTCCTCGGCGAGGACCAGGTCGGGGGTGTCCCGGATCAGGGAGGGCTCGTACCCGGTCAGGCAGAGCTCGGCGAAGACGACCACACGGGCCCCCTCGGCCCCGGCCGACCGGACCAGATCGGCGATGGTGCGGACGTTGGCGTCGATGTCCCCGGCGACCGGGGCGAACTGGGTGGCTGCGACGAACATGACCGCCATCCTCTCGCGCGGTCATGTAAGGGTCAATACAGGGTTGAGTCTGTTAGCTCCTGCGCCGTCTCGCGCAGCACGGCGAGGAAGGCGGTCGCCGCGACCGTGGGGACCGGCGGGGTCGCCGCGCAGATCGGGCGGTACGGGACGTCCTCCGGGTGGATCGTGACGAGCACGACGTCCGGGCGTACCGAGGCAGCCGCGAGCGCCGGTACGAGCGTGACGCCGAGACCCGCCGCGACCGCGCCGAACTTGGCGATCCAGTCATGGACGAGCAGCGCGGTGCGCGGCCGGAACCCCGACGCGACGGCCGGGCGGAACAGGGTGTCCTCCAGGCGCTCGTTGCTGACGATCCACTCCTCGTCGGCGAGCTCCGCGAGCCGCATGGCCCGCCGTCCCGCGTACGGATGCCCCTGCCCCAGGGCCACCAGCATCGGCTCGTCCAGGAGGTGGTGCAGCGTCACGCCCGGCGGCGGGGGAGCGCCCTGGGGCGGGCTCACCACCGCGAGGTCCTCCTCCCCGGCGGCCATCAGGCGCAGGTGCTTCACGGAGGGCCCCTCCGTCCGGCTGACCGCCACCCCCGGATGCCGCTCCCGGAACACGGCCTGCGCCTGCGGCACCAGGGCCGCCGTGGCGCTGGAGAAGGAGCCGAGGCGCAGCAGTCCGCCGTCCAGGGAGCGCAGCGCCTCCAACTCCGCCCGGGCGGCGACCAGCCGCTCCCGGACCGCCTCCGCGTGCGGAACGAGGACCCGGCCGGCCTCGCTCAGCCGCACCCCGCGCGGCAGCCGCTCGAAGAGCTCGGCGCCGACCTCGTCCTCCAGGGACTGGATCTGCCGCGAGACCGCGGACTGCGTGTAACCCAGGAGCCGGGCGGCGGCGGTGAAGGAACCCGCGCGGGCGACGACGAGGAACACCTCGTACAAGCCATGAGAAGTGGGCATGGCAGGCATGCTAGACATTCGCTTGTCGCATGCCGGAGTCGGTCCTAGCGTCGACGTCATGGACAACACCCCGCAGAAGATCGCCTTCCTCGGCCTCGGTTCCATGGGCCTGCCCATGGCCCGCCGACTCCTCGACGCCGGACACCCGCTGACCGTCTGGAACCGTACGGCCGCCAAGGCCGACGCCCTCGTCGCCGACGGCGCCGTCCGCGCCGCGACCCCCGCCGAGGCCGTCCGGGACGCCGACGTCGTCGTCACGATGCTCGCGGACCCGGCCGCCGCCCTCGCCGTCGCGGACGAGCTGATCCCGGCGCTGCGGCCCGGCACCCACTGGGTCGACACCTCCACGGTCGGCCCGGACACCGTCGCCGCCCTCGCCGCCCGGATCCCCGCCGGGGTCACCCTGATCGACGCGCCCGTCATGGGCAGCGTCGACCGGGCCGCCACCGGCGAGCTGATGATCCTCGCGGGCGGCGACACCGCGCCCGTCGCCGCCGTCCTCGATCTGCTCGGGACGGTCACGCCCTGCGGCGGCCCCGGCACGGGCGCCGCGCTCAAGCTGGTCCTCATCAACGCCGCCATCGGCGGGGTCGCCCTCGTCGCCGAGGCCCTCACGCTCGCCGGCTCCCTCGGCCTGCCCCGCGAGCTCGCCCTGCGCACCCTCGGCGCGGGCCCCCTCGCGGGCGCCGTCGGCCGGGTCACCGCCACCGGCTCGTACTTCCCGGTCGCCCTCGCCGCGAAGGACGTCGCCCTGGCCACGTCGGCGGCGAAGCTCCCCGTCCTGGAGGCCGTCCACGCCTTCCTGACCGAGGACCCGGCCCTCCTCGCCGAGGACGTGGCGGCGATCGTCCGCTAGCGGGTGCCATCCCCGCCGAGCAGCCGCAGGAAGTCCCGGAAGGCGCCCGGCATGTCCACCGCCGACGGGTCCAGGAGCCACTGGTACTGGAGGCCGTCCATCACCGCCGTGAGCAGCGGCGCCGCCCGCTCCGGGGTGAGGCCGCCGGGCAGCCGCTCGCCGAACTCCAGGCGCAGCACGTCCGCCATGTTGGCCCGCACCTGCGCGTACCGCTCGGTGAAGAACTCCCGCGCCGGGTGCCCGTCGGTGACGCTCTCGCCGAGCAGTGCGGAGAAGGTCTGCACGATCCCCGGCCGCATCGCGTTGTACTCGACGAGCGATTCCAGGAGGTCGAGCCGCCAGCCCTCCCGGTCCCGGCCCCCGCTGGTGTCCCAGCGGTCCCGCTCCTCCAGGACCGCGACGAGCAGCGCCTCCTTCGTCGGGAAGTAGTGCAGCAGCCCCTGCTGGGTCAGCCCGACGCGCTCGGCGACGGAGCCGAGGGTGGCGCCCCGGTAGCCGCGCTCGGCGATCACTTCGAGGGCGGCGCGCAGGATGTCCGCGCGCCGCTCCTCACTTCTGGCCCGCACCATCGCCGTGGCCCCCTTTCGCAGGTTCGTCCGACAGGACCGTACCCCCTCCGGACGACAGTGAAGTAACAGAATGATTACGTCACCTACCGATCTACAGGTAGGTGGGTGCACGATGAGCGCATCGGGGTCATTCGTTACGTCAACGAGGAGGTACGGCCATGGCGGAGACCAGCGCGGACGCGGTCAGGAACACGGTCGTCGAGGCGGCGCTCGGCAAGCTCGACCTGGACGCCAAGACCAGGCTGCTCGCGGGCCAGGACATGTGGTCCCTGCCCGCCCTGCCGGAGATCGGCCTGAAGTCCCTGGTCATGTCCGACGGGCCCATCGGCGTCCGCGGCGTCCGCTGGACCGCCGACGACCCGTCCGTCGCGCTCCCGTCCCCGACCGCCCTCGCCGCCGCCTGGGACCCCGAGCTCGCCCGCCGGGCCGGCCGGCTCCTCGCCCAGGAGGCCCGCCGCAAGGGCGTCCACGTCGTCCTCGCGCCCACGGTCAACCTGCACCGCACCCCGCTCGGCGGCCGCCACTTCGAGGCCTACAGCGAGGACCCGTACCTCACCGGCGCCGTCGCCACCGGCTACGTCCAGGGCGTCCAGGACGGCGGCGTCGGCACCACCGTCAAGCACTTCGTCGCCAACGACGCCGAGACCGACCGCTTCACCGTCGACAACCGGATCGCCCCGCGCCCCCTCCGCGAGCTCTACCTCGCCCCCTTCGAGGCCATCGTCAAGAACGCCCACCCCTGGGGCATCATGACCGCCTACAACCAGGTCAACGGCGTGACGATGACCGAGCACCACCAGCTCGTGAACGAGGTCCTGCGCGGCGAGTGGGGCTTCGACGGCTACAACGTCTCCGACTGGATGGCCGCCCGCTCCACCACCGCCGGCATCACGGGCGGCCTCGACGTCGCCATGCCCGGCCCCGACACCGTCTACGGCCCGGCCCTCGCCGCCGCCGTCCGCGCCGGCGAGGTCGAGGAGTCCGCCGTCGACGCCGCCGTGCGCAACGTGCTGCGGCTCGCCGCCCGCGTCGGCGCCCTCGAAGGCGCCCCGCCGGTCGTCACCGAGCCCCCCGCCGCCGTCGACGGCGACGCCCTCGCCCGCGAGATCGCCCGCCGCGGCTTCGTCCTCGTACGGAACGAGAACGCCCTCCCGTTGAAGAACGGCACCGTCGCCCTCTCCGGCGCCGCCGCCCGCGACGCCCGCGTCCTCGGCGGAGGCTCCGCCCAGGTCTTCCCCGACCACGTCGTCTCCCCGCTCGACGGCCTCGCCGCCGCCCTCCCCGAGGGCGCGCTGAGCTACGCGATCGGCGCCGACCCCAGCGAGGAACTCGCCCCCGCCGACCAGGGCTTCACCCTGCGCGCCCGCTGCCGCGACGCCGCCGGACACGTCATCGGCGAGGGCTCCCTGCCCAACGGCCAGGTCCAGTGGATCGGCGACGACCTCCCCGAGGGCGTCACCCACGAGGCCCTCGCCTCCATCGAGGTCGTCGGCACCTTCACCCCGCGCGAGACGGGCGAGCACGCCTTCGGCACCCGCGGCCTCGGCGCCTTCACCCTCACCGTCGCCGGCACGACCGTCTTCGACGGCACCCAGGTCATGGGCCCCGAGACCGACCCCTTCGAGGCCTTCTTCGGCTCCCCCGTCGAGCGCGGCAAGGTCGCGCTCACCGCGGGCGAGACCGTCGAGGTGTCCCTGCTCCACACCCTGGACAAGGAGTTCGCGGCCCCGCTCCCGGCCGTCATGTTCTCCTTCGTCCACCTCGGTCCCCGCCGTGACCCCGACGAACTGATCGCCGAGGCCGTCGAGGCCGCCCGCGCCGCCGACACCGCCGTCGTGGTCGTCGCCACCACCGAGCGCGTCGAGTCCGAGGGCTTCGACCGCAAGGACCTCGCCCTCCCCGGCCGCCAGGACGACCTCGTACGGGCCGTGGCCGCCGTCAACCCGAACACCGTCGTCGTCGTCAACGCCGGCTCCCCGGTCGAGCTGCCCTGGCGCGAGGACGTCGCCGCGGTCCTGCTCAGCTGGTTCCCCGGCCAGGAGGGCGGCGCCGCCCTC
>NZ_MWIG01000521.1:0-8024 GCF_002156145.1 Streptomyces sp. NRRL B-24572
GCGCCGCCGTCGCGGCCGCGACCGCCGTACCCGCCCTCGCGCAGGTCGCCGGAGCCGGCCCCGCCGCTGCCGCCGGCCGGCCGAACATCCTGCTGATCGTCACCGACGACCAGCCCGAGCACACCGAATGGGCGCTGCCCAAGACCGTCGCCTGGCTCGCCGACCAGGGCGTGAAGTTCACCAAGCCGAGCAGCTGCGCACCCTGCTCTCCGTCGACGACGCCGTACAGGCGTTCAAGGACAAGCTCCAGGCGCTGGGCCAGCTGGACAACACCCTCGTCATCTACATCGGCGACAACGGCTTCAGCTGGGGCGACCACGGCTGGACGGCCAAGTCGGTGCCCTACCGTCCGGCGCACGAGGTGCCGTTCTACCTCTCGTGGCCGGCCGGCGGGCTGGGCGCGGGAACCCAGGACAACCGCATCGCCGCGAACATCGACATCGCGCCGACCGTCCTCGACGCCGCCGGCATCACCCCGAGCGCCCCACAGGACGGCCGGTCCCCGCTCTCCGGCTACAGCCGCGACCACCTCCTGGTGGAGTGGTGGAAGCAGGGCACGACCACCGGCGGTGCGCCCACCTGGTCCTCGTACGTGGCCAAGGACAAGCAGTACACGGAGTACTACGACTTGACGACCGACGTGAACGGCACGGTGTCCGGCACCGGCCAGGTGAAGTTCCGCGAGTACTACGACCTGGTCGACGACCCGGAGGGCTTCCCGGCGGACGCCGAGGGACCGGTCCGCGAGGTGACCGTGGAGCCCTTCCGCATCGCCGCCACGACGGTGACGAACGCGCAGTTCGCCACCTTCGTCAAAGCCACCGGACACCTCACCGACGCCGAGCGCTTCGGCTTCTCCTTCACCTTCGGCGCCTTCCTGGGGGAGGAGGTCGCAGCCGTGTCCCCGCCCGTGCCGGGCGTCCCGTGGTGGCGGACCGTGGAAGGCGCCTCGTGGCGCCGCCCCGAGGGCCCAGGCTCCCACGTCACCGACCGGCAGAACCACCCCGTCGTCCATGTGTCCTGGCACGACGCCCAGGCCTACTGCCGCTGGTCCGGCACCCGCCTGCCCACCGAGGCCGAGTGGGAGTGCGCGGCCCGCGGCGACCTGGAGCAGCGCCGGTACCCGTGGGGCGACGAACTCACCTCCGACGGCCGCCCGCTGTGCAACATCCGGCAGGGCGACTTCCCGGACCTGCCCACCGGAGGCGGGCGCGCGGGCACGGCCCCCGCGAAGTCCTTCCGGCCCAACGGCTTCGGCCTCTACAACACGGTCGGCAACGTCTGGGAGTGGAACGCGGACCCGTTCACCCCCGGCGACGGGACCGCGCGGGCGATGCGCGGCGGCTCGTACCTGTGCCACGACTCCTACCGCAACCGGTACCGGGTGGCCGCCCGCAGCTCCGACACACCCGACAGCTCGACCGGCAACATCGGCTTCCGGGTGGCCGCCGACCCCCGATGGCGCCGTCCGGGGCGGACGGGCTCAGCCGGACCGGTCGAGCAGCAGGTCCCGTACGCAGCCGCGCAGCCAGGCGTGCGCAGGGTCGGCGTCGTGCCGCGGATGCCAGGCCAGGCCGACCGGCAGGGGCGGCAGGTCGAGGGGGACCTCGAAGGCGACCAGGCCGAGGGAGTCGGCCAACGAGCGGCTCCGCGCGCCGATCAGGCCGACGAGATCGGTGTCGCGGAGGAGGAACAGCGACGCCGGGTACGTGCCGACGCTCGCGACGACCCGCCGCCGCAGCCCGTGCTCGGCCAGCGCGGCGTCGACGGGGCCGTGCAGCCGTCCCCGGCGCGAGACGACCAGATGGTCCGCGTCCACCGCGAACCGCCGCCGCGTCAGCCGCCCCCGGAGGAGTGGATGCCCCGCCCGGACGACCGCGAGCATGCGGTCGTCCAGGACGTGTTCGGTGTGCACCTCGGGATGGACGGTGTCGATGACACCGATCTCCAGGTCGGCGACGCCCTCCCGCAGCGCCGGCGCGTCGACGTGACTCTCGTTCAGGAACCGCAGCCGCACCTGCGGGGCCTCGCGCCCGGCACGCTCCAGGAGGGCGGGGCCGAGCAGCGCGGGGTGGGAGTCCTGGCCGAGCACCGTGAACGTGCGCGCGACGGTACGGAGATCGGTGGGGCCCGACGCCGCGAACAGCGCCCTGGCCCGCTCCACCACCGCGCCGACCTCGGCCCGTACGGACAGCGCGTACGGCGTCGGCACCATCGCGCGCCCGGCGCGCACCAGGATCGGATCGCCGAGCGCCTTGCGGATCCGGCCCAGGGTGCGGCTGGTGGCCGGCTCGGACAGGTGCAGCCGCCGGGCCGCTCCCCGCACGCTCTGCTCCTCGAGGAGGACGTCGAGGGCGAGCAGAAGATTGAGGTCGAGACCGCCGGCCACGGATTGCGTCACACGCACTCACCCCTTGCGAAAGATGCACTGGAAGTAATCAACGGGCCGAGCCTACGGTGGGCGCGCATCCCCTCACCACGACGCTCCCCGGAGGAGCCATGTCCTCGCCTGCCCTCTCGCCGCCTTCCTCCACCCCGGCCGACGCCCCGGCGGACTCCCTGCCGAGCCCGCTCAAGCGGTCGACCCTGCTCGCCCTGTGCGCCTGCGTCCTCGTCGCACAGAGCATGGTCGCCGCCATCAACCTCCTCATCCCCCAACTCGCCGCCTCCTCCCTCCATCCGTCCGCCACCGAACTCCTCTGGACGGTGGACGCGTACGTCATCGTCTTCGCCGGACTGCTCATCCCCGTCGGAGCACTGGGCGACCGCCGGGGCCGCAAGGGCCTGCTGCTCGCCGGACTCGCGCTGTTCGCCGCCGGAGCGGCGCTCAGCGCCCTGGCCGCCTCGCCCGCGCTGCTGATCGCCGGCCGCGGGGTGTCCGGCGCCGGGGCCGCCTGCATCACGCCCGCGACCATGTCGATCCTCGTCCAGCTCGCCGGACCGGAACACCGGGCCAGGGCCCTCGCCTCCTGGACCCTCGCCATCGGCCTGGGCGGCCTCGCGGGCAACGCCGGCGGGGGAGCGGTCGGGCAGTTCCTCTCCTGGCGCGCCCTGTTCTGGCTGATGGTCCCCCTGGCCGTGCTCCTCGCCTGGGCCGTCGCGGTCGCCGTGCCGCGCACCGGTCGCTCCCCGCACGGCCGCCCCGACCCGCGCGGCACCCTGCTGCTCGTCGCGGCCCTGGTCGCCCTCCTCGCGGGCATCATCGAAGGCCCGACGTACGGCTGGACCTCACCCCGGATCCTCGTCCTCTTCGCCGTGGGCGCGGCCCTGACCGGCCTGTTCACCTGGTACGCGCTCCGCTCGCCGGCCGCCCTGTTCGACCCGCGGGTCTTCCGCTCCCGGCGGCTGCGCGCCGCCGTCCTGGGCACGGCCACCGGCTTCTTCGGCCTCTTCTCGCTCTTCTACGCCAACTCGCAGTACCTGCAGTACGTCAAGGGGTACGGCCCCGCCGTCACCGGCCTCGCCATCGTCCCGCTCACGATCGGCATGGCCCTCTTCCCCAAGGTCGCCACCCGCTGGCAGGCCGCCTCGGGACCGCGCCCCGCCGTCACCACCGGGCTCTTCCTGATCGGCGCCGGACTCCTGGGAGCCTCCACCGCCGACGCGGCCACGCCGTACGCGCTGTACGCCTGCTGGCTGCTCGTCATCTCGGCGGGAACCGGCCTGTGCATGCCGGCCCTGACGGTCGGCGTCGTCTCCGCCCTCCCCCCGCACCAGGCCGGCCTCGGTTCGGGCCTCGGCACCTCGGCGAGGGAGATCGGCGCCGCCCTCGGCGTGGCCGTCACCGGCACCGTACTCGCCGTCCACGCCGCCGACGCCCGTGCGGGCTCGTTCGCCGACGCGATGAGCCCGGCGCTGCGCACGGTGGGTGCGGTCGTCCTGGTGGCCACGGGCCTGGTCGCCGTCGGCTACCGGACCGGGTCCGGCGGGGCCGCCACCCGCTGAGGGGCCCCCACGCGTGTGTGGGCCGGATGGCGCAGGCGGCGTGCGGCGGAGCCCGTACCGCGAGACGGTGGCCGGATCCTGGGACAGGACGGCCTGGTGGCCGAGGGGGGTCAAGGCGGCCGGTCGTCCGGCCGGATCCGGACCGCGGCCACCGTGCGCCGTCCGTCGTCCCCGGTCCCGTAACCGAGGAGGTAGCGCATGCCCCGACGTGTCCCCGCCGCATCTGCCGACCGGACTTCCACGAGCTCCGTCCGCGGCCGCACCGGACCCCGCCCGAGGCGCCGATGGCGTACGACGGCCGTCGGAGCGGTCGTGGCGGGCGCCGTCCTGAGCGGCGCGGCGACGGCGCCGGTCACGGCCGCCCCGTACGACACCGGTCACGGAGATCCGGCGCTGCGGAAGGCCCTCGCCGACCTGGTGGCGGCGCCGGGCGGCCCGCCCGGCGCGATCGCGGTCCTGACCCGGGACGGCCTGCGACAGGTCTACCGGGCCGGCACGGCCGAGGTGGGCACGGGGCGCCCGCCCCGGCCCGACGACCACATGCGCATCGCCAGCGTGGCCAAGGCCTTCAGCGGCGCGGTCGCGCTGAGCCTGGTGGACAGGCAAGCCCTGCGCCTGGACGACACGATCGGCCGACGACTGCCCCGACTGCCCGCTGCCTGGCATGCGGTGACCTTGCGCCAGCTGCTGCAGCACACCAGCGGTCTTCCGGACTTCAGCAAGAGCAAGGCGTTCCAGGACATCGTCCGCGCCGACCCCCGCCACCACTTCGACTCCCGCCGCCTCCTGGACTTCGTGGCCGACCAGCCGCTCGCCTTCGAGCCGGGCAGCCGGTACGCCTACTCCAACTCGGACAACATCGCGGTCGCCCTGATGGCCGAGCAGGCCACCGGCCGCCCGTACGAGTCGCTCCTTCGACAGCTCGTGTACCGTCCGCTCGATCTGACGGAGACCAGCCTCCCCCAGGACTACCGGCTTCCCCGCCCCTTCCTGCACGGCTACTTCACCGCCCCCGGCGAGCAGCCGGAGGACGTGAGCGAGGCGGTCAGCGCCTCCGGCGCCTGGGCGTCGGGCGGCATCGTCTCCACCCCGGCCGACCTGAGCCGGTTCATCGGCGGCTACGCCGGACCGGAGCTGCTTTCGCCCGCCATCCGCCACGCCCAGCAGGACTTCCTCCCCGGCGGCGCCTCCGAACCGGCCGGTCCCGGCGCCAACGCGGCGGGCCTGGGCCTCTTCCGCTACACCACCCGCTGCGGCACGGTCCTCGGCCACACCGGCAACACCCCCGGCTACACGCAGTTCGCCGCGTCGACGCGGGACGGCCGACGCACGGTGACGGTCTCGATCTCCAGCCAGGCCACGACGAACCCGGCCCTGCTCGCCCGACTGCGCGCGACCGAGGAGCAGTTCGTCTGCGCCCTGCTGAACGACCGGGGCCCGGGCTCCTGGGAGTTCCGGCCGTAGGGCGGGAGACGGGCAGGCGCTGACCTCTTACGCGGCGACGGGTTTCCCCCTTAGCCTCGCCCCAGCGTGCAAGTTACCCGCCGGTCGATGAACGTTGACGGGCGCACCGGGTCCGGAGGTCGCCATGAGTTCCGCGCAGTACCCGCTCGACGACCGGCCGCCCTCCGTGGCGCACCTCTTCCTCTCACGGGTCGAGGCCACACCCGACCGGGAGGCCTACCGCTACCCCGTGGCGGCCGGTGACGGTGCGTCCGGTGCGGAGGAGTGGAGTTCGCTGACCTGGGCCCGGACGGCCGAGCGCGTGACGGCGATCGCGGCCGGTCTGCTCGCCCTCGGGCTGCGGAGCGAGGAGCGGGTGGCCATCTCCTCCTCGACCCGGGTGGAGTGGATCCTCGCCGATCTGGGGGTGATGTGCGCGGGCGCCGCCGCGACCGCCGTCTACCCGAGCACCAACGCCGACGAGACGGCGTACATCCTCTCCGACTCCGACAGCCGGGCCGTCTTCGTCGAGAACGCCGTCCAACTGGCCAAGGTCGTCGAGCACGCGGACCGCCTGCCCGGGCTCCGCCACGCGATCCTCTTCGACCCGGACGACGATCTCCCCGAGCCGAAGGGGCTCGACGTACTGAGCCTCGCCGAGCTCGAAGAGCGCGGGCGGGCGTACCTGCGGGAGCACCCGCAAGCCATCGAGACGACCGTCGCGGCCATCGAGCGCGAGCAGCTCGCCACCCTCATCTACACCTCCGGTACCACCGGCCGTCCCAAGGGCGTGCGCCTGGTGCACGACTGCTGGTCCTACCAGGGCGTCGCACAGGAGGTCAGCGGTCTCCTCGAACCCGACGACGTGCAGTTCCTGTGGCTGCCGTTGTCCCACGTCTTCGGCAACGCCCTGATATCCGGTCAGGTGCGGACCGGACACGTGCTCGCGGTGGACGGGCGCGTCGACCGCATCGTCACCAACCTGCCCGTCGTCCGGCCCACCGTGATGGCCTCGGCGCCGAGGGTCTTCGAGAAGGTCTACAACGGCATCGCGGCGAGGGCGAGGGCCGAGGGCGGCGCGAAGTACAGGATCTTCCTGTGGGCGGCGAAGGTCGCCCGCGACTACGCCAGGACCGGGCAGGAGAGCATGGCGGCGACGGGGAGCCGCACGGTGCCCCTGTGGCTCGGCGTCCAGCACGCCCTCGCCGACAAGCTGGTCTACGGCAGGATCCGGGCGGCGTTCGGGGGCCGACTCCGCGGCAGCGCCTCGGGCAGCGCCGCACTCGCCCCCGACATCGGCTACTTCTTCGCCGGCGCGGGCGTGCCCGTCCTGGAGGGCTACGGCCTGACCGAGACCAGCGCGGCCTGCACGGTCAACCCGGCCGACGACCACCGGGTGGGCACGGTCGGCAGGCCCCTGCCCGGCACCGAGGTCCGCATCGCCGAGGACGGGGAGATCCTCCTGCGGGGCCCGGGCGTCATGCGCGGCTACCACAACCTCCCGGAGAAGACCGCCGAAGTCCTGGAGAGCGACGGCTGGTTCCGTACCGGGGACATCGGCGAGATCGACGAGGAGGGCTTCGTCCGGATCACCGACCGCAAGAAGGACCTGTTCAAGACCTCGGGCGGCAAGTACGTGGCGCCCACGGAGATCGAGGGCCGCTTCAAGGCCGTCTGCCCGTTCGCGAGCAACATCCTGGTCATCGGCGACGGCCGCAACTACTGCACCGCCCTGATCGCGCTCGACGAGAGCGTGATCATGCCCTGGGCGGCGTCGAACGGCCTCGGGGGCCGCACCTATGCGGAGGTCGTCTCCGCGCCGGAGGTGCACGCGCTGATCGACGGCTTCGTGCGGCGCGTCAACGACGGCCTGCAGCGCTGGCAGACGATCAAGAAGTTCTCGGTCCTGCCGCGCGACCTCGACGTCGAACACGGCGAGCTCACCCCGAGCCTCAAGGTGAAGCGGCCGGTCGTGGAGCGGGAGTACGCCGAGCTCGTCGAGGCCATGTACGAGGGCACCCGCGAGGCCTGAGGACCGCTCGCCCCCGCCGGCCCGGGCGATGTGAGGGGCCCGTCCTCAGGACGTTCGCCCGGGTGGTGTGCCCGGCCCGCCCTCAGGACTCCAACACCTCCACGTGGTCGCCGATCGCGACGGCCAGGACCCGCGAGCCCGGTTCGGTGGTGCGCCAGCGGTGCCGGACGCCGCCGGACAGGAGCAGCGTGTCCCCGCGGCCGAGCCGGTGGACGCGGCCGTCGGCCTCCACCTCCACCGCGCCGTCCGCCACGTACAGCAGCTCGTCGTTGCGGTGCCGGAACTCGCGGTCCGCCTCGTGCGCGCCGACGAACTCGAGGGCGTGCAGCTGGTGGCGGCCGCGCACCACCGGCCGGACGCGCGCCTCACGGTCGAGGCCGCTGTCGTCGCCGGCCCGCACCACATCGACCGTACGGGTCTCGTCCGAGGCGGCGAGCAGCTGCACCGCCGTCGTCCCGAGGGCGTCCGCGATCCGCTGGAGCGAGCGCATGCTGGGGCGCGCCCGGTCGTTCTCGATCTGGCTGAGGAACGGGGAGGAGAGCCCGCTGCTCCGCGCCACCTCGGCGAGCGTCAGATCGAGCGCCCGCCGCCGGCGGCGCACGGC
>NZ_MWIG01000522.1:0-312 GCF_002156145.1 Streptomyces sp. NRRL B-24572
GGCGGCGGCGATCTCGGCGGAGTCCCCGTCGCGGACCTCCTTGAGCAGCCCGATCGCGGCGTCGAAGAACTGTCCGGCCAGCTTGCTCTCGCCCATGACGGCGGCTCCTTCTCGTCCTCGTGGTCGCCGCTCACGGTGCGGTCTGGACCATTGCTCTGTCAATACCGCCGCACCCCGGCGCGGCCCGGTTGTCGGTCCGATGCGCAACAATTACGGCAGGGCCAGCGCACGACTCATCGAGGGGCACGTATGTCCGGACTGATCGACACAACGGAGATGTATCTCCGCACCATCCTCGAGCTCGAGGAAGAG
>NZ_MWIG01000522.1:412-586 GCF_002156145.1 Streptomyces sp. NRRL B-24572
CGAGGCGTGCCGCTGGGAGCACGTGATGAGCGAGGCCGTGGAGCGGCGGGTCCTCGAGCTGCTGCGTCATCCGACGGAGTCTCCGTACGGGAACCCGATCCCGGGCCTGGAGGAGCTGGGCGAGAAGGCGGAGACCGAGGCCTTCCTCGACGACTCGATGGTGTCGCTCGCCGA
>NZ_MWIG01000523.1:0-5263 GCF_002156145.1 Streptomyces sp. NRRL B-24572
ACGGGACGGACTAGGAGCCGCCCGCCAGGCGGACGGCTCCTAGTCCGTCCCGTACAGCAGTGCCGAGGGTGTGCGACCGCTTCCGGTCGCGCACCCTTTTTGTCGTTCCCGGGTCGTTCTGGGGCGGCAATAGCCGTTTATTGCCCTTTCTCCCACTAGGGTGGCATTGTGCCCCGCCCCTTGGGAGAACTCGAAGACGCCGTCATGACGCGCGTCTGGCAATGGAACCGTCCGGTCACCGTCCGGGAAGTCCTGGAAGACCTCCAGCAGGAACGGTCCATCGCCTACACCACCGTCATGACCGTCATGGACAATCTCCATCAGAAGGGCTGGGTCCGCAGGGAGGTCGAAGGCCGCGCCTATCGATATACGGCGGTCTCCACCCGCGCCGCCTACTCGGCCGCACTGATGAACGAGGCCTGGGCGCAGAGCGACAACCCCGCCGCCGCACTCGTCGCCTTCTTCGGCATGATGTCGCCGGAACAGCGGGAGTCGCTGAACGACGCCATCCGGATCGTCCAGCGCGACAACCCGCTCCCCGCCGCCCCGCGGGAGGGCGAGGGTGACGGAGGGGCGCCCCGCCCGTAGCGATAGCGTCCCCCCATGTCGACCCCCGCCAAAGCCGTCACCGTACGCAGGGCCCGCACCAGCGATGTGCCCGCGGTCCGCCGTCTCGTCGATCCTTTCGTGCAGCGCGGCATCCTGCTCGACAAGGCGACCGTGACCCTTTACGAGTCCATCCAGGAGTTCTGGGTCGCGGAACGCGACGAGGACGCCGTCGTCGTCGGCTGCGGCGCACTCCACGTCATGTGGGAAGACCTCGCCGAAGTCCGCACTCTCGCCGTCGATCCCGAGTTCAAGGGAGCCGGCGTCGGACATCAGGTGCTGGACAAGTTGTTGCACACCGCCCGATGGCTCGGGGTGCGGCGGGTATTCTGCCTGACCTTCGAAGTCGACTTCTTCGCGAAGCACGGCTTCGTCGAGATCGGCGAGACCCCGGTCGACGGAGATGTCTACAGCGAGCTCCTGCGTTCCTATGACGAGGGAGTCGCAGAGTTCCTCGGTCTCGAACGAGTGAAGCCGAACACCTTGGGCAACAGCCGGATGCTTCTGCACCTGTGACGGGGAAGCCCGGGGATCCTCTCGCGGAACCCTATGTCCGAATCGCGCACGTTTCCCGCGTCGTCGGGGTTCTGAACCTCTCCCAGGGGTTTGTGTTTTTCCCGGAAAAGCGGTTTCCTTTCCGCGTACTGCATTTTCGATGAAAGGAAATCCGGTGGCACAGAAGGTTCAGGTCCTTCTTGTCGACGACCTCGACGGCGTCGAGGCGGACGAGACCGTGACGTTCGCGCTGGACGGCAAGACCTACGAGATCGACCTCACCACCGCCAACGCGGAAAAGCTCCGTGGCCTGCTCGAGCCGTACACCACGAGCGGTCGCCGCACCGGCGGCCGCACCACCGGCGGCCGCGGCAAGGGCCGCGCCGTGGCGACGGGCAGCCAGGACACCGCGAAGATCCGCGCGTGGGCCAAGGAGAACGGCATGAACGTCAACGACCGCGGTCGCGTTCCCGCCGACATCAAGGCCGCCTACGAGGACGCGAACCGCTGAGGCGAAAGCTGCTGAGCCGCCCCGCGGGTACGGGCATTCAGCAGCCGTACCCGGTGGCACTCCGCCGCGGCGGCGGCCACGAGACGCACCAGACAGGGGGCACCCGCAACGCCCCACGGCGCGGACCGCAGCGCCGGCAGCGAGGGTTCGACCTCGCGACCCGGCGCGGGCGCCCGCAGCCACACCGCGGCGCCCGGCGCGCCGGATCCGCCCCGCCCCGGGGGAAGGGGTGCGGTCATCCGGCCGTCGGCACCGAGGGCCGTGAGATCCAGCGCGATCCCGCCCCACTCCAGCCAGTCGAGCAGTCCCGGTAGCTCCTCCGCGCTCCCCGCGGCCACGAGCAGGCCCATCCGGTGTCCAACGAGGGCCACCGGACCCGTCGCGGCGCCCACCCGGCGCAGCACGCCCCGGCCGGCCTCGGCGGGCAGTTCCAGGACGTCGAAGCGCAGCCCCGTGACCAGACCCACCGGCGGGCCCGCCACCGTGGCCCAGCCGAGCTCGTCCTCGTACCACCGCGCGATCCCGCGGTCGGGCGGCGTGCGGGGCAGCGGGACGGTGAAGACCATGCAGGGGGAACTCCCGCGAGGGCGCGTTGGTTACGCCCGCGGTGACACGCGACCCCCGGCGAAAGCGACACACGGCCCCGGCGAAGGTGACATACGACCCGGGTGAAGGTGACACACGGTCTCCCGGTGGACGCGCAAGGTGTCCGTGATGGGGCGTACGCGTGCATTCGGCAGCGCAAGGGTGTTCGCTGGTAGCGGAGGGAACCGGGGTGCGCCGCATGGAGTGTCAGTGCTTACGGGTAAGACATTCCTAGTGGAGAGGGGCGACTCGCGGGCTTCGGCGTCTCACGTTCGCCATCGGCGTACTGATGGCGCGGGTAACTACTTGGCCTGCGGGAACATCGTCTCGCACCATCGGGTTGGAGCATTTGTCGGCTGTTCGGCAGCAGGTCTCCCCGCTGAAGAGGGGGTGATCCGGACGGATGTCGGCAGTTGGAATGAGCGGTCCCCGCTTGCGGGACTAAGCTGCGGAAGGACAGGGAGGGGATCGACCCCTAACTGACTGACCGCTCTGAGGAGCGATTAACGATGTTCGAGAGGTTCACCGACCGCGCGCGGCGGGTTGTCGTCCTGGCTCAGGAAGAAGCCCGGATGCTCAACCACAACTACATCGGCACCGAGCACATCCTTCTGGGCCTTATCCACGAGGGTGAGGGTGTCGCCGCTAAGGCCCTGGAGAGCCTCGGGATTTCGCTCGAGGCGGTCCGCCAGCAGGTGGAGGAGATCATCGGCCAGGGCCAGCAGGCCCCGTCCGGGCACATCCCCTTCACCCCTCGTGCCAAGAAGGTCCTGGAGCTGTCGCTCCGGGAGGCCCTCCAGCTCGGCCACAACTACATCGGCACCGAGCACATCCTGCTCGGCCTGATCCGCGAGGGCGAGGGCGTCGCCGCCCAGGTCCTCGTGAAGCTGGGCGCCGACCTCAACCGGGTGCGGCAGCAGGTCATCCAGCTGCTCTCCGGCTACCAGGGCAAGGAAGCCGCCACGGCCGGCGGTCCTGCCGAGGGCACCCCCTCGACGTCCCTGGTCCTCGACCAGTTCGGCCGGAACCTCACCCAGGCGGCCCGCGAATCCAAGCTCGACCCGGTCATCGGGCGCGAGAAGGAGATCGAGCGGGTCATGCAGGTGCTGTCCCGCCGCACCAAGAACAACCCGGTCCTCATCGGCGAGCCCGGCGTCGGCAAGACCGCCGTCGTCGAGGGCCTGGCGCAGGCCATCGTCAAGGGCGAGGTGCCCGAGACCCTCAAGGACAAGCACCTCTACACCCTGGACCTCGGCGCGCTGGTCGCCGGCTCCCGCTACCGCGGTGACTTCGAGGAGCGCCTGAAGAAGGTCCTCAAGGAGATCCGCACCCGCGGCGACATCATCCTGTTCATCGACGAGCTCCACACCCTCGTGGGTGCGGGCGCCGCCGAGGGCGCGATCGACGCCGCCAGCATCCTCAAGCCGATGCTGGCCCGCGGTGAGCTCCAGACCATCGGTGCCACCACGCTCGACGAGTACCGCAAGTACCTGGAGAAGGACGCGGCCCTGGAGCGCCGCTTCCAGCCCATCCAGGTCGCCGAGCCGTCGCTGCCGCACACCATCGAGATCCTCAAGGGTCTGCGCGACCGGTACGAGGCCCACCACCGGGTCTCCATCACCGACGAGGCCCTCGTCCAGGCCGCGACCCTGGCCGACCGGTACATCTCGGACCGCTTCCTCCCGGACAAGGCGATCGACCTGATCGACGAGGCCGGCTCCCGGATGCGCATCCGCCGGATGACCGCGCCGCCGGACCTCCGCGAGTTCGACGAGAAGATCGCCGGCGTCCGCCGCGACAAGGAGTCCGCGATCGACTCGCAGGACTTCGAGAAGGCCGCGTCCCTGCGCGACAAGGAGAAGCAGCTCCTCGCCGCGAAGGCCAAGCGGGAGAAGGAGTGGAAGGCCGGCGACATGGACGTCGTCGCCGAGGTCGACGGCGAGCTGATCGCCGAGGTCCTCGCGACCGCCACCGGCATCCCGGTCTTCAAGCTGACCGAGGAGGAGTCCTCGCGTCTGCTCCGCATGGAGGACGAGCTCCACAAGCGCGTCATCGGCCAGAAGGACGCCGTCATCGGCCTCTCGCGGGCCATCCGCCGTACCCGTGCGGGTCTGAAGGACCCGAAGCGCCCCGGTGGCTCGTTCATCTTCGCCGGCCCGTCCGGCGTCGGTAAGACCGAGCTTTCGAAGGCGCTCGCCGAATTCCTCTTCGGCGACGAGGACGCGATGATCTCCCTCGACATGTCGGAGTTCAGCGAGAAGCACACGGTTTCCCGTCTCTTCGGTTCGCCGCCCGGATACGTCGGCTACGAAGAGGGCGGCCAGCTCACCGAGAAGGTGCGCCGCAAGCCGTTCTCCGTCGTCCTCTTCGACGAGGTCGAGAAGGCCCACCCCGATATCTTCAATTCCCTTCTCCAGATCCTGGAGGACGGTCGCCTGACCGACTCCCAGGGCCGGGTCGTGGACTTCAAGAACACGGTCATCATCATGACCACCAACCTCGGGACCAGGGACATCTCGAAGGGCTTCAACCTGGGCTTCGCCGCCCAGGGCGACACGAAGTCCAACTACGAGCGGATGAAGGCCAAGGTCAGCGACGAGCTGAAGCAGCACTTCCGCCCGGAGTTCCTCAACCGTGTGGACGACATCATCGTCTTCCCGCAGCTGACGCAGGAGGACATCCTCCAGATCGTCGACCTGATGATCAGCCGCGTCGACGAGCGCCTCAAGGACCGGGACATGGGCATCGAGCTCTCCCAGTCCGCGAAGGAGCTGCTCGCCAAGAAGGGCTACGACCCCGTGATGGGCGCCCGGCCGCTGCGCCGGACGATCCAGCGCGAGATCGAGGACACGCTCTCGGAGAAGATCCTCTTCGGCGAGCTGCGCCCCGGTCACATCGTGGTCGTGGACACGGAGGGCGAGGGCGAGGAGCGCAAGTTCACCTTCCGCGGCGAGGAGAAGTCGGCCCTGCCGGACGCCCCGCCGATCGAGGCGGCGGGCGGCTCGGGCCCGAACCTCTCGAAGGAAGCGTGACGCACGCGCTGAGCGCTGAGCGGTAAGGGGCGGC
>NZ_MWIG01000524.1:0-7732 GCF_002156145.1 Streptomyces sp. NRRL B-24572
TCCCCGACCCCTACGGCGTCGCCGACCCCCGCGGCATCCGTGACTCCCACGGCGTCCCCGACCTGCTCGGCTTCTCGGGGCGCCGCTATCTGGTGACCGGCGTCCTCAACGACGACTCGATCGCCTGGCACACCGCGCGGGCCCTCCAGGAGGCGGGCGCGGAGGTCCTGCTCACGGGCTTCGGGCGGACCCGGCGGATCACGGAGGCGGCGGCCTCCGGCCTCCCGTTCCCGGCCGACGTCCTGGAGCTCGACGTGACGCGCCCCGAGGACCTCGACGCGCTCACGAAGGAGCTGGAGCGCCGCTGGGGCGCGGTCGACGGCGTCCTGCACGCGATCGCCGCCGCCCCGCAGTCCGCGCTCAGCGGCAACTTCCTCACCACGCCCGTCGAGAGCGCGACGCTCGCCCTGCGCACGGCGGCGTTCTCGCTGCACTCGCTGACCACCGCGCTCGCCCCGCTGCTGCGCGAGGGCGGGGGCGCCGGCGCGGCCAGGGGCAGCGTCGTCGGGCTCGACTTCGACTCGTCCGGGGCCTGGCCGGGGTACGACTGGATGGGCGTCGGCAAGGCCACGCTCGGCGCGGTCTGCCGCTACCTCGCGCTCTATCTGGGGCACTCCGGCATCCGCGTCAACCTCGTCGCCGCCGGCCCGGTCGAGACCGTGGCCGGGCGGGCCGTCAGCACCTTCGACCGGATCGCCGACCGCTGGGAGCAGGAGGCGCCGCTCGGCTGGAGCCGCGCCGATCCGGCCCGGCTCGTCGGCCCCGTCCTGTTCCTGCTCTCGGACCTGGCGGCCACCGTCACCGGGGAGATCGTGCACGCGGACGGCGGGATGCACGCCGTCCGCATGGGGGCGAACGCCGTCGGCGAACCCCCGGGCATCGGCGCCCCGCCCCGCGCCGGCAAGGAGGACCGCTCATGACCGCGGCGATCGTCGGCATCGGCTCCGCGCTGCCCGAACGGGCCGTGCCCAACAGCCACTTCGCCGCCATCGGCTCCTCCGACGAGTGGATCGTCAAGCGGACCGGGATCCGGCAGCGCCACTTCCTGCCGGAGGACGGGCACCTCGCCGACCTCGCGCTCGCCGCCTCCCGTACGGCGCTGGCGCAGGCGGGCCGCACCGCGCGGGACGTGGGGCACGTCGTCGTGGCGACCACGACCCCCGACCGGACCACCCCGGGCCTCGCCGTGGAGGTGGCCGCCCGGCTGGGGGCGGACCGGGCCGCCGCGTTCGATCTGCACGCGGCCTGCGCCGGGTTCGTGTACGCCCTGGACCACGCCGTCGCCCTGGTCGAGTCCGGCCGGGCGAGCACCGTCCTGGTCTGCGGCGCCGAGGCGCTGACCCGGATCACCGACCACGAGGACCGCTCGACGGCGGTCCTGCTCGGCGACGGCGCCGGGGCGGTGGTGGTGGCGGACGTGGACACGGGCGGCGCTCCCGAACCCGCGTTCCGGCTCGGCTCGGACGGGGACCTGATCCCCCTCCTCTACGCCGACCGCTACGACCGGAAGCTCCGGATGGACGGCCCCGAGATCTTCGTCCAGGCCGTGGAGAGGATGAGCGAGGCGGCCCGGGACGTCCTCGCGCGGCGGGAGCTGACCGCCGACGACGTCGACCTGTTCGTCGCCCACCAGGCCAACGCGCGCATCGTACGGGCGGTGGGCAAGGAGCTCGGCGTCCCCCCGGAGCGGCTCTACCTCAACGTCGACCGCGTCGCCAACACCTCCTCGGCCTCCATCCCCCTCGCCCTCCGCCAGGCCTGGCAGGAGGGCCGCCTCGGCCCGACGGGCCTGCTCGGGGTGGCCGCGTTCGGCGCGGGCGTCACCTGGGGCGCGGGCGTGATCGGCTGGCGCCTGACGGACGGGGACACGGGGACGGCACCATGAAGGCCCCGCCCTTTCCCGTACTCGCCGAGCTGACCGCCCCCGACGGCGCCACGCTCGTGGTCCGGGTCCACGCCCGCCCCGAGCCCACCGCCCCGGTCGTGGTCGTCCTCCCCGCGATGGGCACCGCCGCCCGCCACTACACCCCGCTGGCGCGGGCGCTGCACCGGCGGGGCGCGACCGTGGTGACGACGGACCTGCGGGGCCACGGCGAGAGCACCCCGGTCCCGGCGCGCGGGGTCCGCTTCGGCTACCGCGAGCTCGTCGAGCACGACATCGGCGCGGTCCTCGACGCCGTCGAACGCGCCTTCCCCGAGGCGCCGAGGCTGCTCCTGGGGCACAGCCTCGGCGGCCAGCTCGGTCTGGTGCACTGCGGTCTGCTCCGGCCGCGCCTCGCGGGGGTCGTGCTCGTCGCGAGCGGTTCGGCGTGGTGGCGCGCGCTCGGTACGGGGGCGGATCCCCGGCCGGGTGCGCGGTGGCTCGTACGGAGCCTGCTGTGCGTGGCCGGTGCGGAGCTGCTCGGGTACTGGCCGGGGCACCGGTTCGGCTTCGGCGGGCGCGAGTCGGTGGGCGTGATGCGGGACTGGGCCCGGCAGATGCGGACCGGGCGGTACGGGGCCGTGGGCGCCGCCGCCGACTACGAGGAGGCGCTGCGGGGCGTCGGCCTGCCCGTGCTCGCCGTCGACGTCGAGGGCGACGCGCTCGCACCGCCCCGGGCCGTGGACCACCTGTGCGCGAAGCTTCCCTCGGCGCGGGTCGAGCGCTGGAGCTACCGCTCGTCGGACGCCGGTGGCCGCCCGCTGGACCACTTCCGCTGGATCCGGCACCACGCGGGCCTGGTCGAACGGATCGCGGTGTGGGCGGGGTTCCCACCGGTCCCGGCCGGGCCCGCTCCCGCCCCGTCGGGTGCCCGGGCGTGAGCGCGCGGGGCGAGGAGGCGTTCCTGCTCGGCGCGCTGTTGCCCGGCCGGGTGCACTGGGCCGAAGAGACCCACGAGCACGCCCCTCTGTGGCTCTTCGCCGAGGAGGAGGCCCTGATGGCGCGCGCCGTGCCCGGCAGGCGGCGCGAGTTCGCGGCGGGCCGGCGCTGCGCGCACCGGGCCCTCGCCGCCCTCGGGGTCCCGGCGGCCCCGCTCCTGCGGGGGCGGCGCGGGGCGCCCGCGTGGCCCGCGGGCACGGTCGGCAGCATCACGCACTGCTCCGGATACCGGGGCGCGGCGGTGGCACCGGCCGCCCGTCTCCTCGGCCTCGGCATCGACGCCGAGCCGCACGCGCCGCTGCCCTCCGGGGTCCGTGAGGCGGTGGCGTTCGGCCCGGAGGAGGCGCGGCTGCGCGAACTGGCCGTCCTGCGGCCGGACATCGCCTGGGACCGGCTGCTGTTCAGCGCCAAGGAGTCCGTCTACAAGGCCTGGAGCGGTCACGGGGGCGGCCTGCTCGGCTTCGAGGACGCCGAGGTGCACCCGTACCCGCCCCCGCGCGCGCGTGCGGAAGGTTCCGGGGCCGCCGGCCGGTTCCGGGCGCGGCTTCTGGTCGCCCCGGGCGTCCCGTCGCCGGCGGGGCCGTACCCCTTCCCCCGCGTGCTGCCCGGTCGCTGGCTCGTCCGCGGGGGCCTGCTGCTGACCGCGGTCGCCGTCCCCCGCCCCGTACCGCCGCCCCCGAACCGTACGGACCCGAAGGAGCACCTCTGATGAGCGTCGACGACGGCACCGTTCCCGTACTCCTCGCCCGGAGCGCGGCCGCGCATCCCGGCCGGACCGCGCTGCGGCTCGGCACCGACGCGCTGACGTACGGGGTGCTCGACGACCTCGCCGACCGGGCCGCCGCGCTGCTCCACGCGCGCGGGGTCGGGCCCGGCGACCGGGTCGCGCTCATGCTCCCGAACAGCACGCTGTTCGCCGTGCTCTACTACGGCGTCCTGCGCGCGGGCGCGATCGTCGTCCCGCTCAATCCGCTGCTGCGCGCGGGCGAGGTCCGGCACTGTCTGGCGGACGCCGAGGCGGCGCTGCTCCTCGCCTGGCACCGGGACGGCGAGGAGGCCGCCGAGGGCGCGCGGCTCGCGGGCACCCCGCACCTGGCGGTCGAACCGGCGGAGTTCACGCAGCTGTTGGCGGCCCACGCGCGCGTGGAGGCCGTTTCCCGTACGCCCGAGGACACGGCGGTCGTGCTCTACACCTCCGGCACGACCGGGGCCCCGAAGGGCGCCGAGCTCACCCACCGCAACATCCGGCGCAACGTCGACGAGGGCGTGCGGGTCCTGCGTCTCGGGCCCTCGGACGTGGTCTTCGGCGGGCTGCCGCTCTTCCACTCCTTCGGGCAGGTGATGGGGCTCGGCTGCGCGGTGGCCGTGGGCGCCTGTCTGACCCTCATGGCCCGCTTCGACCCGGCGGGCGCGCTCGCGCTCGTCGCCCGGGACCGGGTGACGGTCTTCCTCGGCGTCCCCACCATGTACGCGCTGCTGCTGCGGCACCCGGACCGCGCCCGGTACGACGTGTCCTCGCTGCGGGTCTGCCTGTGCGGCGGCTCGCCGCTCCCGGTGGCGGTGCTGAACGGTTTCGAGTCCGCGTTCGGCTGCGCGGTCCTCGAAGGGTACGGCCTGTCCGAGTCGTCGCCGCTGGCCTGCGTGAACCGGATCGACCGGCCGCGCTCCCCCGGCACGATCGGCGTCCCGATCGAGGGCGTGGAGATGCGCGTGGTGGACCGGGACGGCAAGGAGGTCCCCGACGGCGAGGTCGGCGAGCTCGTCGTACGGGGCCACAACGTCATGAAGGGGTACTGGCGCCGCCCGGAGGCCACCGCCGAGACGGTACGGGACGGCTGGCTGCACACCGGCGACCTCGGCACCCGGGACGCGACGGGCGACTTCCGGGTGGTCGACCGCGTCAAGGACGTCGTGATCCGGGGCGGGTTCAACGTGTACCCGAGGGAGGTGGAGGAGGTCCTCCACCTCCACCCCTGCGTGGCGGAGGCCGCCGTCCTCGGCGTCCCGCACCCGGTGCACGGGCAGGAGGTCGCCGCCGCGGTCGTCCTGCGGCCCGGCAGCCGGATCTCCCCCGCCGAACTGCGCGCGCACGTGCGGGAGCGGGTCGCCCCGTACAAGTACCCGCGCCGGGTCTGGCTCACGGACGCCCTGCCGAAGGGCCCGACGGGGAAAGTCCTCAAGCGGGAGATCGTCCCGCCGGAAGGGGTGTAGGGGCCTACTCGTCCCCGGCGTCCGGGTCGGCCCACAAGGAGCGGACATGGCCGAGGTGACGCTCCATGCACGCCTCGGCCGCGGGCGCGTCCCCGGCGATCATCAGGTCGAGGAGTTCGACGTGCTCCTCGGCGGAGGAGACCAGCTTGCCGGCCTCGTCGAGGCCGGTCAGGCCGTACAGCCGGGAGCGCTTGCGCAGGTCTCCCACGGTCTCGACGAGCCGCTCGTTCCCGGAGAGGGCCAGCAGCGCGAGGTGGAAGCGGCGGTCCGCCTCCAGATAGCCGATGAGGTCGTGCTCGCGGGCGCGCGAGACGATCTCCTCGGCGACCGGGCGCAGCTCCTCCAGCTGTTCCCGGGTGGCCCGGCGGGTGACCCGGCCGATGGTGGGGACCTCGATGAGGGTGCGGAGCTCGGTGTACTGGTCGAGGTCCCGCTCGCTGACCTCGGTGATGCGGAAGCCCTTGTTGCGGACGGGCTCGACCAGGCCCTCCCGGGCCAGGTCGAGCATGGCCTCGCGGACCGGGGTCGCGGAGACGCCGAGGTCGGCGGCGAGGCCGGGGGCCGAGTAGACCTGGCCGGGGCGCAGTTCGCCGGCGATCAGGGCGGCGCGAAGGGCGTGGCCGACCTGGTCGCGGAGCCGTTCCTGCGCCCTGACGAGGCCGTACTGTTTCAGGTCACCCATCGTGCGTCCTCCGAGAAGTCACGGAGGAGCATCGTACAATGTCACGTTTCCCCGGCCCATCACCATCGTCTCAGAGCAGGAATCCGGCGGGGAACGGGTCGTCGGGGTCGAGGAAGTACTGGGCCGTGCCGGTGATCCAGGCGCGGCCGGTGACGGTCGGGACGACGGCGGGCCGTCCGCCCACGGTCGTCTCGTCGACGATGCGCCCGGTGAACTCGGTGCCGATGAAGGACTCGTTGACGAAGTCGGTGCCCGGGGCGAGCAGTCCGCGGGCGTGCAGCTGGGCCATGCGGGCGCTGGTGCCCGTGCCGCACGGGGAGCGGTCGAACCAGCCGGGGTGGATGGCCATGGCGTGGCGCGAGCGGGTCGCGTCGGAGCCGGGGGCGGTCAGATAGACGTGCTTGACCCCGGCGAAGGCCGGGTTCTCGGGGTGGACGGGCCGGTCGGGACCGGCGTTGACGGCGTCCATGACCGCGAGCCCGGCGGCGAGCAGTTCCTGCTTGCGGGCGCGGTCGAACGGCAGGCCCAGGGCGTCGAGGTCGACGAAGGCGTAGAAGTTGCCGCCGTACGCGAGGTCGTAGGTGACCGTGCCGTACCCGGGGACGTCGACCTTGAGGTCGAGCCCGACGGAGAAGGCGGGGACGTTGGTGAGAGTGACGGAGCGGGCCCGGCCGTCCTCGACGCGGACGTCGACGCTTACCAGCCCGGCGGGGGTGTCGAGGCGGACGGTGGTGACCGGTTCGACGACCGGCACCATGCCCGTCTCGACGAGGACGGTGGCGACGCCGATGGTGCCGTGGCCGCACATCGGAAGGAGGCCGGACACCTCGATGTAGAGGACGCCGTAGTCGGCGTCGGGGCGGGTGGGCGGCTGGAGGATCGCGCCGCTCATCGCCGCGTGGCCGCGCGGCTCGTACATGAGGAGGGTGCGGACGTGGTCGAGGTGCTCGGCGAAGTGGAGTCGCCTCTCGGCCATGGTGGCGCCGGGGATGATCCCGAAGCCGCCGGTGATGACGCGGGTGGGCATGCCTTCGGTGTGGGAGTCCACCGCGTGGTAGACGTGGCGGGTGCGCATGGGGTCCCCCTTCTGATGGGTGGATGACGGGCTCTGCTCGTGGCCTCGGCGAGGGCCTTCCGGTGGTGGGAGGGCTCGGCTACGCGTGGCCCTCGGCGAGGGCCTTCTCCGTGGCGGCGCGCACGACGGCCTCCTGTTCGGGCGTCAGCGGGAGGCGGGGCGGCCGGGTGGCGCCGCCGGTGTGGCCGGCGAGGTCCATGGAGAGCTTGATCGCCTGCACGAACTCGGTCCTGGAGTCCCAGCGGAGGAGCGGGTGCAGCGAGCGGTAGAGCGGCAGCGCGACGGCGAGGTCGCCGGCGACGGCGGCGCGGTAGAGGGTGGCGCAGGCGCGCGGGAGGGCGTTGGGGTAGCCGGCGATCCAGCCGACGGCTCCGGCGAGGGCGAGTTCGAGGAGGACGTCGTCGGCGCCGACGAGCAGGTCGAGGCCGGGGGCGAGTTCGGCGAGCTCGTAGGCGCGGCGGACGTCGCCGCTGAACTCCTTGACGGCGACGACGCTGCCGTCGGCGTGGAGGCGGGCGAGGAGCGCGGGGGTGAGGTCGACCTTGGTGTCGTACGGGTTGTTGTAGGCGACGACGGGCAGCCCGGCCTCGGCCACCTCGGCGTAGTGGGCGCGTACGGACCGCTCGTCGGCCCGGTAGGCGTTGGGCGGCAGGAGGAGGACCGAGCCGGCGCCGGCCTCGGCGGCCTGTTCGGCCCAGCGGCGGGCCTCGGCGCTGCCGTACGCGGAGACGCCCGGCATGACCCTGGCCCCGTCCCCGGCGGCCTCGACGGCGGTACGGACGACCCGGGCGCGCTCGTCGTCGGTGAGGGTCTGGTACTCGCCGAGGGAGCCGTTCGGGACGACGCCGTCGCAGCCGTCGGCGATCAGCCGGGCCACGTGCCGCGCGTAGGCGTCGTGGTCGAC
>NZ_MWIG01000525.1:0-5461 GCF_002156145.1 Streptomyces sp. NRRL B-24572
ATGAGCGGTGCCCGCTGCCCGGCCCGGGGCAGCGGGCACCGCTCATGGAGCGAGGACGCGGGAACCGCTCAGGACGCGAGGATGCGGGCGCGGCAGGCCGCGGGGGTGCCCCAGGCGTCGCGGAGGGGCCGGGCCTTGCGGATCCACAGGGCGAGGTCCAGCTCCTCGGTGTATCCGACGGCCCCGTGGAGCTGGAGGGCCGTGCGGGCGGCGGCGTACGCGGCCTCGCCCGCCGTGACCTTCGCCGCGGCGACCTCGGCGGAGGCGTGGTCCGCCCCTTCCGCCAGGGCGAGCGCGGCCGAGTGGAGCAGGGGCTGGGCGAACTCCAGGGCGATGAGCGTGTCGGCGAGGCGGTGCTTCACCGCCTGGAAGGAGCCGATGGCGACCCCGAACTGGGTGCGCTGCTTCACGTATTCCACGGTCCGGTCGAGGAGCGCGCGGCCGAGGCCGAGGGACTGGGCGGCGGTGGCGAGCGCGGCGACCTCGGCGGCGTGCGCGGCCGCGGCGGCCACCGCGGGACCTTGTGCCAGGGCGGTTCCGCCGAGCGGGCGGGCGAGCCGGCGAGCGGGGTCGGCCGAGGGCTGGACGGGTCCCGCCGTCTCCGCCAGGCGTACGGTGTCGCCCTCGACGACGAGCACGGCGTCGGCGGCGTCCGGGTCCAGGGCGTAGGGGCTGCCGGCGGCCGGCAGGCACAGGGAGACGACCGCCTTGCCCGAGGCGATCTGCGGCAGCCAGGCGGCGGCCGCGGCGTCGTCGAGCCGGTCGAGGAACGCGGCCGCCGCGACCGTCTCGACCACCGGACCTGGCACGGCGTGGCGGCCCAACTCCGTGAAGGCGACGGCCAGTTCGACGGGAAGCGGGCCGAGTCCGTCGTGCCGCTCCGGCACGGCGAGGGCGAACACACCCGCCTCCGCGAGCCGGGACCAGAGGACGCGGCCGGGCGCGGTGTCCCCGGCCGCCCAGGCCCGCACCGCCGTCGGGGTGTCGGCCGCCGTGAGCATGGAGTCGAGCGAGCGGGCGAACTCCCGCTGCTCGGCGTCGAGGAGGAACCGCATCACCGGCGTCCCTTCGGGAGGCCGAGCAGCCGCTCGGCGATGATGTCGCGCTGGATCTCGTTGGTGCCGGCGTAGATGGGTCCGGCGAGGGAGAAGGTGTGGCCCTCGGCCCAGCCGCCGTGCGCGGGCGCGTCCGCGGCCGCGTCGGACAGCTCGCCCAACGGCCCGAGCAGATCGAGGGCGGTCTCGTGGAGCGCGATGTCCAGCTCGGACCAGAAGACCTTGTTGAGGCTGGACTCGGCGCCGATCGAACCCCCGGCGGCGATGCGCGAGACGCCCGCGTACGCGAACAGCCGGTAGGCGCGGGCGGCGATGACCGCGTCGGCGACCCGGTCGCGCAGGGCGGTGTCGGACGGGTCGGCGGTCTCCCGCCACAGCCCGGCGAGCCGCTCGGCGGCGGCCGTGAACCGGCCGGGGCTGCGCAGGGTGAGCCCCCGCTCGTTGCCCGCGGTGCTCATCGCGACCCGCCAGCCCTGTCCGGGCGCGCCGATCACGTCCTCGTCGGGCACGAACACGTCGTCGAGGAAGAGCTCGGCGAAGGCGGGCTTCCCGTCGAGGCGCCCGATGGGCCGCACGGTCACCCCGTCGGCGTTCAGCGGGAACATCAGGTACGTCAGGCCCTGGTGCGGCTTCGCGGCATCGGGGTCGCTGCGGAAGAGCCCGAAGGCGCGGTCGGCGAAGGCCGCCCGGGACGACCAGGTCTTCTGGCCGCGCAGGAGCCAGCCGCCGTCGGTCCGCACGGCCGTGGACCGCAGCGAGGCGAGGTCGGAGCCGGACTCGGGCTCGGACCAGGCCTGCGCCCAGATGACCTCGCCGCTCGCCATGGACGGCAGGACGCGGGCGCGCTGCTCGTCGGTGCCGTGCTCGAAGAGGGTGGGGGCGAGGAGGTTGATGCCGTTCTGGCTGACCCGGCCGGGGGCGCCGGCCGCGAAGTACTCCTCCTCGAAGATCAGCCACCGGAGGAGGGAGGCGCCCCGGCCTCCGTACTCCTCGGGCCAGGAGACCACCGACCAGCGGTCGGCGGACAGGATCCCCTCCCACTCCCGGTGGGCGGCGAAGCCCTCCTCCGTCTCCAGGGAGGGCAGGGGGGTGTCGGGCACGTGGGCGGTGAGCCAGGCGCGGGCCTCGGCCCGGAAGGCGTCCTCCGCCGCGGAGAAGTCGAGGTCCATCAGGCTCCCGCCTCCTTCATGGCGCGTATGTCCATGCCGCCCAGCGCGTCGGGGGCGGTCTCGGCGTTGTGCGCGTGCGCGAGGTGGTGCAGGCCGAAGACCGAGTCCATGCCGGTGTGCAGGCCCTGGAGGTCCTCGGCCTGGTTGACGGCGCGCTTGGTCAGGGCCAGGCCCATGCGGGGCATCTCGGCGATGCGGTTCGCCAACTCCAAGGTCCTCTCCCTGAGTTCCCCGGTCGGCACGACCCGGTTGATCATGCCGACCTCGTAGGCGCGCCTGGCGTCCATGCGGTCGCCGGTGTAGAGGAACTCCTTGGCGATGCGCGGGGGCATCACCCAGGGGTGGGCGAAGTACTCGACGCCGGGGATGCCCATGCGGACCACCGGGTCGGCGAAGAACGCGTCCTCGGAGGCGACGATGAGGTCGCACACCCAGGCGAGCATCAGGCCGCCGGCGACGCAGGCGCCCTGCACCGAGGCGATCACGGGCTTGGGCAGTTCGCGCCAGCGTCGGCACATGCCCAGGTAGACCTCGGACTCGCGGGCGAAGCGGCTCTCCGCGCCCTGCTTGTCCGAGTGGTCCCACCAGAGGCCGGCCCGCCGGTCGAACGGCAGGTGGGCGTCCCGCTCGGGGGTGCCGATGTCGTGGCCGGCGGAGAAGTGCCTCCCCGCTCCGGCGAGCACGACGACCTTCACCTCGTCGTCGTCGGCCGCGCGGTAGAAGGCGCGGTCGAGGGCGTAGGTCATCGCGGAGTTCTGGGCGTTGCGGTAATCGGGCCGGTCCATCGTGACCACGGCCACCGGGCCGAGGCGTTCGTAGCGGACCGGGCCCGTGGATGCGGTGCGGGCAGCGGACATCCGCCCTCCTTCCCTAACAAGTGTTTGGTAGGTTAACGTACGGCCATGAGCAACGTCGAGGAGTTCCGCAGAGAGGTCCGCGGCTGGCTGCGCGCCAACCTCACGGGCGAGTTCGCCGCCCTGCGCGGGCGCGGCGGCCCCGGACGGGAACACGAGGCGCACGCCGAACGCCTCGCCTGGGAGCGGCACATGGCCGCCGCCGGATGGACCTGCGTCGGCTGGCCCAAGGAGTACGGCGGACGGGGCGCGAGCCTCGAACAGCAGGTCGCCTTCCACGAGGAGTACGCGCTCGCCGACGCCCCCGCCCGCGTCAGCCACATCGGCGAGCAGCTCCTGGGGCCCACCCTCATCGCCTTCGGCACCCCCGAACAGCGGGAGCGCTTCCTCCCGAAGATCGTCAGCGTCGAGGAGCAGTGGTGCCAGGGCTACTCGGAGCCGGACGCCGGCTCGGACCTGGCCAACGTGCGCACCCGCGCCGAGCGGGACGGCGAGGAATGGGTGGTCACCGGGCAGAAGGTGTGGACCTCGCTCGCGCACGAGGCCGACTGGTGCTTCGTCGTCGCCCGCACCGAACCCGGAACGACCCGCCACCACGGCCTGTCCTACCTGCTCGTCCCCCTGGACCAGCCCGGAGTCGAGATCAGGCCGATCGTCCAGCTCACCGGGACCTCCGAGTTCAACGAGGTCTTCTTCGACGGGGCCCGCACCCGCGCCTCCCACGTCGTCGGCGCCCCCGGCGACGGCTGGCGGATCGCCATGGCCACCCTCGGCTTCGAGCGGGGCGTGTCCACCCTCGGCCAGCAGGTCGGCTTCCGCCGCGAGCTGGAAGCCCTCGTCGAACTGGCCAAGCGCAACGGCGCCGCTGCCGACCCGCTGATCCGCGACCGCATCGCCCGCGCCTGGATCGGCCTGGAGACCATCCGGTTCAACGCCCTGCGCATGCTCGACGGCGTCGCCGCCGGAGCCCCCGGGCCCGAGGCCTCCATCGGGAAGATCTTCTGGGCCACCTGGCACCGCGAGCTCGGCGAACTCGCCATGGACGTCTGCGGAGCCGGGGGAATGCTGGCCGACGGCGAACCGTACGACCTCACCGACTGGCAGCGGCTCTACCTCTTCTCCCGCTCCGACACCATCTACGCCGGCTCCAACGAGATCCAGCGGAACATCATCGCCGAGCGCGTCCTCGGCCTGCCCAAGGAGGTCCGCCCATGACCGGCACCCCGCCCCCCTACGTGCCGGGCCACGGTCTGCTCGCCGGCCGCGACGCCGTCGTCACCGCCGCCGCGGGCGCCGGCATCGGCGGCGCCACCGCCAGGCGCCTCCTGGAGGAAGGCGCACGCGTGGTCGTCTCCGACGCCCACGCCCGCCGGCTCAAGGAGTCCGAGGCCGAACTCGCCGCCGAGTTCGGCGCGGACCGCGTCGCCGCCCTGCCCTGCGACGTCACCGACGAGACCCAGGTCGCCGCCCTGTTCGACCTCGCCGTCGAGCGCCACGGACGCCTCGACATCGTCGTCAACAACGCCGGCCTCGGCGGCACCGCCGACCTCGTCGACATGGCCGACGAACAGTGGGACAAGGTCCTCGACGTCACCCTCAACGGCACCTTCCGTTGCACCCGCGCCGCACTGCGCCGCATGAAGGAGGCGGGCGCCGGGGGCGTCGTCGTCAACAACGCCTCGGTCATCGGCTGGCGCGCCCAGAAGGGACAGGCCCACTACGCCGCCGCCAAGGCCGGCGTCATGGCCCTCACCCGCTGCGCCGCCCTGGAGGCCGCCGAGTACGGGGTACGGGTCAACGCCGTCTCCCCGAGCCTGGCCATGCACCCGCACCTGGTGAAGGTGACCACCCCCGAACTCCTCGAAGAACTGACCTCCCGCGAGGCCTTCGGCCGCTACGCGGAGCCGTGGGAGGTGGCCAACGTCGTCGTCTTCCTGGCCAGCGGTTACTCCTCGTACCTGACGGGCGAGGTCCTCTCCGTCAGCAGCCAGCACCCGTGAGACCGGCGCCGGAACGGCGCCGCGAGATCCTGGACACGGCGGCCGAGGTCTTCGCCGCGCAGGGGTACGACGCCACCACCGTCCGCAAGATCGCCGACGCCGCCGGCCTGCTCGCCGGCAGCCTCTACTACCACTTCGACTCCAAGGAGTCGATGCTCGACGAGATCCTCGCGTCCTTCCTGCGCGAGCTGTGGGGCAGATACGACGCCGTGCTCGCCGCCGGCCTCGACCCCCGGCAGACCATCGAGGCCCTCGTCACCGAGTCCTTCCGCGAGATCGACCGGCACCGCGCCGCCGTCGCCATCTACCAGAAGGAGTCCCGGCACCTCCAGGAACTGCCGCGCTTCGGCTACCTGGCCGACGCGCAGCGCAGGTTCGAGAAG
>NZ_MWIG01000526.1:0-9641 GCF_002156145.1 Streptomyces sp. NRRL B-24572
TCCCACCTCCTCGCGGGCCGGGCCGGTACGGCCGGTGGCCTTGAGGAAGACCTGGGGCGCGTGGAGCAGCGGAACGCGGACGAAGCCGACGAGCTCGCCGGGGGCGAGCAGGTCGCGGCCCGCGAGGAGGTGGGAGACGGGGATCTCGCGGGTGCCGAGCGGCCCGAGGACGACGAGGTCGGCCTCAAGGGCGGCGAGCACGGGCAGCGAGTCGCCGGTGGGCGCGGCGGTGACGATGTTGCCGCCGAGGGTGCCGGCGTTGCGGATCTGGGGCGGCCCGGCCGCGCGGCTGGCGGCGGCGAGGGCCGGGATGAGGGCGGCGAAGTCGGGTCGGCCCATCCGGGCGTGGGTGAGGCCCGCGCCGAGGAGGGCGTGGCCGTCCTGGTACTGCCAGCCGCGGATCTCGTTGATGCGGCTCAGGCCGACGAGTCCGGCGGGGCGGAGCTGGCCTTTGTTGACGGCGGCCATGAGGTCGGTGCCGCCGGCGACGGGCACGGCGGCCGGCATGGCCGTGAGTGCCGCCACGGCCTCGTCGAGCGAGACGGGCAGCGTCACGGACTGCGCCGTCTGTGGTGCGTGCGTGGTCAACCCGCTGCCCCTTCCCGGTGTCCCGGTGGTCCCCGACTGTGCCCGGCCGTCGCGCCCGCGAGCGGCGGTACGACGCGCCTGCGTGTGGGCGTACCGTACGTGCTCGCAGGCCGGACGTGGCAACTCTGGCACATCTTCCGAGGAGTCCGGCGCGAGGGTCCGCGAAGGACTGTTCCGTCCGGGACGCCCTGGCTGCGACGGTAACTTCCGTTTCACCACTCTTGGGTGATCGGGTGACGTCGGGTCCCTCACACGTTCGGGGGCGTGCCCTCCAGCGGCCTGCCGAGACTGCATTCGATCCCTTCTGGGGCTGGGCGCCGCTGCCAGGGACGGGGCCCGGCGGGCGGGCGGTAGTCGACGCCGAGGGCGTCCAGGCGCCGGTAGTGGGTGCGCATACGGCGCTCGAAACCGGCGTGGTCGCGCGCCTCCGGCGCGGGGAGCGCGGACCAGGCGACCTCGGCGAAGGCGGCGAGGCGCGGGAAGACCTGGTAGTCGACGCGGGAGCGGTTCTCCATCACCTCGGTCCAGACGTTGGCCTGGGTTCCCAGGATGTGGGCGGCGGCCTCGGGCGGGAGGCCCGGCGGGACGGGCTCGAAGCGGTAGACGTCCTCCAGGGTGCGGACGTATCCGATGGGCATGGGTTCGTCCTCGCCGGGCGCCTGCCGGTGGTCCAGGTACACGTGCTGCTCGGGGCACATGACGACGTCGTGGCCGGCCTCGGCGGCGGCGATCCCGCCCGCGTACCCCCGCCAGGACGACACGGCCGCTCCGTCGGCGAGCCCGCCCTCCAGGATCTCGTCCCAGCCGATGAGGCGGCGGCCGCGGGCGGCGAGCCAGCGGTCGAAGTGGCGGATGAACCAGGACTGGAGGCCGTCCTCGTCGTCGACCCCGAGTTCCTTGATGCGGGCCTGGGCGGTCGGGGAGGCCTTCCACTGGTCCTTGGGGCACTCGTCGCCGCCGACGTGGACGAAGGTGGACGGGAAGAGGTCGAGGACCTCCTCGAAGACGCCCTCGTAGAAGCGCAGGACGGCCTCGGTGGGAGCGAGGACGTTGGGGTTGACGCCCCAGGTGTCCCAGACGGTGAGGGCGGCGGTGTCGACGACGTCGGTGTTGCCGAGTTCGGGATAGGCGGCGATGGCGGCCTGCGCGTGGCCGGGGAGGTCGATCTCGGGGACGACGGTGATGTGCCGCTCGGCGGCGTACGCGACGATCTCGCGGATGTCGTCCTGGGTGTAGAAGCCGCCGTACGGGGTCTCGGTCCAGAGCGGCGAGGCGCGGTGCCCCCACTTGGTGCGGGCCCGCCAGGCGCCGACCCCGGTGAGCTTCGGGTGGCGCTCGATCTCGATGCGCCAGCCCTGGTCGTCGGTGAGGTGGAGGTGGAGGACGTTCAGCTTGTGGGCGGCGAGGAGGTCGAGCAGGCGCAGGACGTCGTCCTTGGGCGTGAAGTGCCGGGAGACGTCGAGGAGAAGGCCGCGCCAGCCGAAGCGGGGGCCGTCCTCGATGGTCACGTACGGGAGATCCCGGGCCGTGTCCCCCCGCACGGGCGCCTTGCGGTACGCGTCGGGGCCGAGGAGCTGACGGAGGGTCTGGGCGCCCCAGAAGACCCCGGCGGGGCCGCCGCCCTCGATGACGACGGCGGCGTCCGGGGCCTCGGTGGAGAGGCGGTACCCCTCCGGGCCCCGCTCCCGTGCCGCCTCCTCGCTGATCCGCAGCCGCACGGCGTGCTCGCCCGCTCCGTCGGCGAACGGCAGCCCGGTGGCGGCGCCGAGCGCGGCGCGGAGCCAGCGGGCGGTGGACTCGGTGCCGGGTCCGGCGTCGAGCGTGGTCCGCTCGTCGAGCGAGGGACGCCCGGGGGCGCTCCCCCGTCGCTCCACCGACAGAGGTGCGGGAATCAGGTCCTGCTCCGACGTCATCGTCCCCTCCACACGCGAGCGTTGCACCATATGCAACGACCGTTTCGCGTTGCACAACACAGCGAGGCTAGGGGGCCTCCGGCCGGACCGACAAGAGGTCTCGACCACATGGGCCGCACCGGCCGCGCCGGCCGCGCCGACCACACCGGCCCGTTCCCGCCGCACCGGCCCGTTCCGGAACGCGAAACGGCCCCCGTCGCACGTACCGGAGTACGCGCGACGGGGGCCGCGGAAGGGCTCGCCCCGACGTCAGGACAGCACGACTACTTGTCCTTGCCGCCCTTGTCCTTGTCGCCGCCGCCCGCGCCCATGGAGTCGTAGATCTCCTTGCACATCGGACAGACCGGGTACTTCTTGGGGTCGCGCCCCGGTACCCAGACCTTTCCGCACAGCGCCACGACGGGCGTGCCGTCGAGGGCGCTCGCCATGATCTTGTCCTTCTGGACGTAGTGGGCGTAGCGCTCGTGGTCGCCGTCACCGTGGGACACCTGCGGCGTCGGCTCGACGAGGGTTCCCGTACCTGCCCCGCGCTCGGGCTCGAGAGTGCTCATAACCGCCAAGGGTACTGAAAGCCGTGGCCCTCAGTTGAGGGACGGGTCGTCGGGGTACGTCGCGATCATCGCGAGCTCGCCGCGCTGTCGTCGCAGTACCTGCCGCCAGAGCATCTCGGGGCGGGGCGAGGAGACGTCGCCGGGCTCCGACTCGACCACGTACCAGGCGCCGTCGCCGAGCTCGGCCTCCAGCTGGCCGGGGCCCCAGCCCGCGTACCCCGCGAAGATCCGCAGCGAGCCGAGCGCGGGTCCGAGCAGCTCGGGCGGGGCCTCCAGGTCGACCAGGCCGATCGCCCCGTACACCCGCCGCCAGCCGAGGGGGCCCTCGTCGCCGGGGATCACGGCGACGCCGAGGGCCGCGTCGAGCGAGACGGGGCCGCCCTGGAAGACGACGCCGGGTTCGCCGGCGAGGGCGGCCCAGGGGGCGAGGATGTCGCCGACGGTGACCGGCGTGGGCCGGTTGAGGACGACGCCGAGCGAGCCCTCGTCGTCGTGGTCGAGCAGCAGGACCACCGCGCGGTCGAAATTCGGGTCCGCCAGCGCGGGGGTGGCCACGAGCAGCCGTCCTGTGAGCGAGGACACCTCGGTCATGCGACACATGATCCCGCATCTTCGGCGTTCGCGGGGGGTTGTCGGGCGCGATCCGGGGAAGCCGGTGACCACCGCAGCTCAGGAGGGCCGGGGCCGCGGCGTCTGACCACCCCGCGAGGACAAGCGGACGGTGACGCTCCGCAAGATCACGGGAACAGAGGGTGTTGTGCCGAATTCATTACATCTGACAGGCCCCACGAGGCACCCGATCGGGGTCTCATGGCCCTTTACCCTTTTCTCTGGCCACCCGTCGGACCCACTTTCGGAACGCGAGATTCATGACCGGCACAGACGATGTCCTGCTTGTCCACGGCGGAACCCCGCTGGAGGGCGAGATCCGCGTTCGCGGCGCGAAGAACCTCGTGCCCAAGGCGATGGTCGCCGCCCTGCTCGGCAGCGGTCCCAGCCGTCTGCGCAACGTTCCCGACATCCGTGACGTCCGCGTCGTCCGCGGGCTGCTCCAGCTGCACGGAGTGACGGTCCGCCCGGGCGAGGAGCCCGGCGAACTCGTCCTCGACCCGACGCACGTCGAGTCCGCCAACGTCGCTGACATCGATGCCCACGCCGGTTCGTCGCGCATCCCGATCCTCTTCTGCGGCCCGCTGCTGCACCGCCTCGGCCACGCCTTCATCCCGGGCCTGGGCGGCTGCGACATCGGCGGCCGGCCCATCGACTTCCACTTCGACGTGCTCCGCCAGTTCGGCGCGACCATCGAGAAGCGGGCGGACGGGCAGTACCTGGAGGCCCCGCAGCGTCTTCGCGGTTGCAAGATCCGCCTCCCGTACCCCTCGGTCGGCTCGACCGAGCAGGTGCTGCTCACGGCGGTCCTCGCGGAGGGCGTCACCGAGCTGTCGAACGCGGCCGTGGAGCCCGAGATCGAGGACCTGATCTGCGTCCTGCAGAAGATGGGCGCGATCATCTCCATGGACACCGACCGGACCATCCGGATCACCGGTGTCGACCGCCTCGACGGCTACACCCACCGGGCGCTCCCGGACCGCCTGGAGGCGGCCTCCTGGGCGTCGGCGGCGCTGGCCACCGAGGGCAACATCTACGTGCGCGGCGCCCAGCAGCGCTCGATGATGACCTTCCTCAACACGTACCGGAAGGTCGGCGGCGCCTTCGAGATCGACGACGAGGGCATCCGCTTCTGGCACCCGGGCGGCTCGCTGAACGCGATCCACCTGGAGACGGACGTGCACCCCGGCTTCCAGACGGACTGGCAGCAGCCGCTGGTCGTGGCCCTGACGCAGGCCTCCGGCCTCTCCATCGTCCACGAGACGGTGTACGAGTCCCGGCTCGGCTTCACCTCCGCGCTGAACCAGATGGGTGCGCACATCCAGCTGTACCGCGAGTGCCTGGGCGGCTCCGACTGCCGCTTCGGCCAGCGGAACTTCCTGCACTCGGCGGTCGTGTCGGGCCCGACGAAGCTCCAGGGCGCCGACCTGGTCATCCCCGACCTGCGCGGCGGCTTCTCGTACCTGATCGCGGCGCTCGCGGCCCAGGGCACGAGCCGGGTCCACGGCATCGACCTGATCAACCGCGGCTACGAGAACTTCATGGAGAAGCTCGTCGAGCTGGGCGCGAAGGTCGAGCTCCCCGGCAGCGCGCTGGTCTGACCCGGCGCTCCGGGGCTCGCCGGCCCCCAGACGCCCCCTGCTGGGGGTCCGGGGGTCGTCCCCCGGGCAGGCACGGCATGGAGAAGCTCGTCGAGCTGGGCGCGAAGGTCGAGCTCCCCGGCAGCGCGCTGGTCTGACCCGGCGCTCCGGGGCTCGCCGGCCCCCAGGCGCCCCCTGCTGGGGGTCCGGGGGTCGTCCCCCGGGCAGGCACGGCATGGAGAAGCTCGTCGAGCCGGCCGCGAAGGTCGAGCTCCCGGGCAGCGCGCCGGTCCGGACGCAAGGCCTTGCAGTGCTCCACGGGGCCCTGCAAGGCATCGCGGGCCCGCAAGGGCCCGTACGGGCACGAACGAAAGGGCGGCCACCCCCTGACAGGGTGGCCGCCCTTTCTGCGCCTCTAGGCAGCCTTACTTGCCCTTGGCGGCTTCCTTGAGCTTCGAGCCCGCGGAGACCTTCACGCTGTAGCCGGCCGGGATGTCGATCGGGTCGCCGGTCTGCGGGTTACGAGCGGTGCGAGCGGCACGGTGGGTGCGCTCGAAGGTCAGGAAGCCGGGGATGGTGACCTTCTCGTCACCCTTGGCGACGACCTCACCGACGGTCTCGGCGAGAGCGGCCAGCACGGCGTCGGCGTCCTTGCGGGTCACCTCGGCGCGGTCGGCCAGGGCGGCCACCAGCTCACTGCGGTTCATGTTGTTACTCCCGTGTTCTTCTTGCCTGTGAGGCGTGCCACGCGGCGGAAGCCGCGCGATTGGGTACAGCGAAGCCGATGCTGCCAGGGCCCTCGGACAGTCCCCGGACCCGGGTCAAATGACAGACCCTCGCGCCCAAACACGCATCCTGCCCCCACCAGCGGCGGGAACGCCAATCCGGCACCCCCGCGGGTCACACGAAAAGCGCCCGATTCCCGTGGTGGTGACGTTCCGTCGACGCCGCGAAAACAGCGCGGAGCCGAAAAGCCACCCTAAAGGCGGGTTTACGGCTCCGCGAATCGCGACGCGCCGTCAGCGGTCGCTCGGGGCCCGCTCGGGGCCCGCTCGGCGTCCGCCGTCAGCGCCCGTTCGTCGCCGTGCCCGCGCCCGCGGCCTTCGCCGCGTTCCGGACGGCTCCGGCGACCGCGCCGGCGACCTTGTCGTTGAAGACCGACGGGATGATGTAGTTCGGGTTCAGCTCGTCCTCGGTGACCACGCCGGCGAGGGCGGAGGCCGCCGCCAGCATCATCTCCGTGTTGACCGTACGGGACTGGGCGTCGAGCAGACCGCGGAAGACGCCCGGGAAGACCAGCACGTTGTTGATCTGGTTCGGGAAGTCCGAGCGGCCGGTGGCGACGACGGCGGCGGTCTGCCGGGCGGCGGCAGGGTCGACCTCCGGGTCGGGGTTCGCGAGCGCGAACACGATGGAGCCCTCCGCCATGGCGGCGACGTCCTCCGCGCCGAGCAGGTTCGGGGCCGAGACGCCGATGAAGACGTCCGCGCCGACGACGGCCTCCTTGAGGGTGCCGGTGACGCCCTCGGGGTTGGTGTTGTCGGCGATCCAGCGCAGCGGGGTGCCGGGCGCGGCGTCCACGAGGTCCTCGCGGCCCGCGTGCACGACGCCGTGGATGTCGGCGACGACGGCGTGCTTCACACCCGCCGCGATCAGCAGCTTGAGGATGGCCGTACCGGCGGCGCCGGCACCGGACATGACGACCCGTACGTTGTTGATGCCCTTGCCGACCACGCGCAGCGCGTTGGTGAGGGCGGCGAGGACGACGATGGCGGTGCCGTGCTGGTCGTCGTGGAAGACGGGGATGTCGAGGGCCTCGCGCAGCCGGGCCTCGATCTCGAAGCAGCGGGGCGCGGAGATGTCCTCCAGGTTGATGCCCGCGAAGCCGGGGGCGATCGCCTTGACGATCGCGACGATCTCGTCGGTGTCCTGGGTGTCGAGGCAGATCGGCCAGGCGTCGATGTCGGCGAAGCGCTTGAACAGGGCCGCCTTGCCCTCCATGACCGGCATCGCGGCCATCGGGCCGATGTTGCCGAGGCCGAGGACGGCGGAGCCGTCGGTGACGACCGCGACGGTGTTGCGCTTGATGGTGAGGCGGCGGGCGTCCTCGGGGTTCTCGGCGATCGCCATGCACACGCGGGCGACGCCCGGGGTGTAGATCATGGAGAGGTCGTCACGGTTGCGGATGGGGTGCTTCGACGCCATCTCGATCTTGCCGCCGAGGTGCATCAGGAACGTACGGTCGGAGACCTTGCCCAGGACGACGCCCTCGATGGTGCGCAGCTGCTCGACGATCTCGTCGGCGTGCGCGGTGGAGGTCGCGGCGATGGTGACGTCGATGCGGAGCTTCTCGTGGCCGGAGGCGGTCACGTCGAGGCCGGTGACGGATCCGCCGTGGGACTCCACCGCCGTGGTGAGCTGGGAGACCGCGGTTCCGCTGGCGGGAACCTCCAGCCGGACCGTCATCGAGTACGAGACGCTGGGCGCCGTTGCCATGGCCGAGTTCCTCTGCTTTCCCTGAGCTTCGCTGCTACGCCGCCCCGGCTGGTTGCCTGGCGGCGCCCTCCGATGGTCGCACCTACCCGCCGGTAGCAGGTAATGCGGTCATTTCGTTTTCGGAAAGTAGTTTCCACCATACGAGAAGTGCCGGGGAAACAGAAGAGGCCCCCGTCACCGGATGGTGACGGGGGCCTCAACTTCGTACATACATCTAAGTGGCACCGACCCGCCATGCTCGCCTCGCGGCAAGTGGTCCCTCTGAGGGACGAAGGTTGGGCCCGGGGGCTTGGATCGAGCCGGTGCCACGACAAGGCTAACAAACCACCCTGGTTGGTGATTCCAGCGCCACAGGTTGACCTGAAATCGGCGCCGCGGTCCCGGTCGGCCCGGCCCGCGGCGCCGACCGGCTCAGTCCCTCAGCAGGTCCGGGACCCCCGCCTCGTCCGGCATGTCACGGTCGCCCGCGAGCACCGTGAGCGCCTGGGTGGACCGGGTGAGCGCCACGTACAGCACCCGCAGGCCGGCGGGCGACTCGTCGGCGATCTCGGCGGGAGAGACGACCACCGTGGCGTCGTACTCCAGACCCTTCGCCTCCAGGGAGCCGAGGGCCACCACCCGGTCGCCGAGGCCGGCGAGCCAACGCGCGGCCTCTTCCCTCCGGTTCATGGCGACGACGACACCGACGGTCCCGTCCACCTCGCCGAGCAGCCGCTCCGCTTCCAAACGTACGGTTTCGGCCAGATCGCCCTTCTCCGCCACGGGGACGAAGCGGGGCTCGACACCCGTCGAACGGACCGCGCGAGGCGACTCCTTGCCCGGCATGGCGAGGGCGAGGACCTTGGCGGCGAGCTCGGCGATCTCCGCCGGGTTCCGGTAGTTCACGGTGAGCTCGAAGCGGCGCCGCGGCCGGGAGCCGAGGGCCTCGTCGCGGGCCTCCGCGGCCTCGTCCGGGTCCGACCAGGAGGACTGCGCCGGGTCGCCGACGACCGTCCAGGTGGCGTGCCGGCCGCGCCGGCCGACCATCCGCCACTGCATGGGCGTCAGGTCCTGGGCCTCGTCGACGATCACGTGCGCGTACTCGGTGCGCTCGGCGGCGAGCCGCTCGGCCCGCTCCCGCTGGGTCTCCTCCCGTACGGGCATCAGCTCCTCCAGGCCCGTGAGCTGGTCCAACGGGTCGTACTCCCGCTTCTTGCGGGGCCGGGCCGGGGCGCCGAGCAGGGTGTTCAGCTCGTCGAGGAGGGCGACGTCGTGGACGGAGAGGTCCCGGCGGCGCAGCGAACGCGCGAGCCGCCGCACCTCGCCCGGGTTGAGGATCCGCCGGGCCCAGCGCCCGAGCCGCCGCTCGTCGACCATGGCGCCGAGGACCTGACGGGGCGTGAGCTCGGGCCACCAGGCGTCGAGGAAGGAGAGGAACGAATCCTCGGTCGAGACGTCCTCGTCGAAGGAGGAACGCAGCTCGGCGGCGAGCTCGGGGTCGCTGTGCCGGCCGGCGGCGCCGGACTTGGCGTACAGCGCGTCGAGGAGCAGCCGCCGGGCACGCGGCCGGAGCAGGTTGACGGGGGCGGTGCCGCCGAGGACGTTGTGGCGGATGCGGCGGAGTTCGTCGGCCTCCAGCTCGAGCCGCCGCCCGAAGGCGACGACGCGCAGGAGCTGCGGGGCGTCGGGGCTCTCCAGGGCGCCCCGGGCGGCCTTCCGCAGCACGTGCACCATGCGGGAGGAGCCCTTGACGCGGGAGACGGCGGGCTCGTCGTACGCGGTGGCCTCGGCGCCGTCGACGAGCGAGCCGACGGCGCGGATCGCGACCTGGCCCTCCTCGCCGAGGGAGGGCAGGACGCCCTCGGTGTACGAGACGAGGAGCGGGGTCGGGGAGACGATGAGGATGCCGCCCGCGTAGCGCCGCC
>NZ_MWIG01000527.1:0-1750 GCF_002156145.1 Streptomyces sp. NRRL B-24572
GAGGCCGCCGTACGGGACCGGGGCGGCGCCCTCGCAGTGCCAGCCCGCGAGGTGCGGGGTCGCCACGACCGCCGTGCCCGTGGAGCCCGGCGGGAGGACGGCCCGGATGCCGTCGGACGTGACCCGGACCGAGGTCGCCGCGCGGGCGCGCAGGGCCGTCACCGCCGTTCGCAACCGATGCCGGTCCAGGCAGCCCAGTTCGCCGGGGCCCGGGAGGTCCGGCTTCAGGCCGGGGACCCGTTGGACGCCCAGGGACGTCAGGGCCGCGCGGCGCTTCGGCCGCCCGCCCAGGAGGTGGGCCTCGCGGTCGCCCAGGCGGGCCGTGCCCGTGGCGTCCGGGGCCCAGAGGAAGGCCTCCGTACCGACGCGGCACGCGCCCGCGTGCGGAGCCTCGTAGACCTTGGCCCCGAGGAGGAGTTCCTGGTTGCGGAAGGGCGACGGGCCGTAGGCCGGGAGCGGGCCCCCGGGCCGTACCGTCACCAGGGGCAGGTACGCGTCCGTACGGACGACCTCGCCGTCCCGCCACCGCGCGCCCACCCCGAACAGCGCGTCCGTCACCGGGTTGTCCAGGCTCAGCAGGTTCCGGCCGCGCGAGGTCCAGCCCCCGCCGAGCGCGGCGAGGGTCTCCGTCAGGACCGCCGGGGTGTGGCTGCTGTAGTACGCGGCGCCCTGGCCGCCCAGGAGCAGCGGATCGTTGCCCGCGACCCGGGGCAGCCCGGAGTCCGTGCGGTACGCGGGCCAGCCGTCGGCCGCCGCGAGGGCCGCCGCCCGCCGCTCGTGCTCCGCGCCCCACGGCGGGTAGTCGTCGAGCCGGGCGAGCCGCTCCCGGTCCGCGTACGCCGTCGTCGCCGCCGTCTGCCCGAGCAGGGTGCCGGCCACGAGGAGCGCGGCGAGCAGCCCGTACCGGCCCCGGCGGGGGAGGAGGAACGCGCCCGCCACCGCCGCCAGGCCCGCGCCCGCGAGCAGCAGCGACCAGGAGGTGAGCAGGGCGCTCGGCAGGGCCCCGGCCGCGAGGGCCAGCACGACCGCCGTCCCGCCGAGGAGCGACCTGCGGTCCGGGAGGCCGTGCGCGAGGCCCGTCCAGGCGGCGAGGACGAGGACGCCGGACAGGACGAAGGTCTGGCGGTACGGGCTGCCGTTCGGGGTGGCGAAGGCGTGCCAGGCCAGGTGCGTCGGGCCCCACTGCATCGACAGCGCGACCGCCGCGCACAGGCCGCCCCACAGCCACCGCTCCCGGCCCGGCGCGTCCCGGCGGAAGAGCAGCGCCCCCGCGAGCAGCGGCACCGCCGTGCAGACGAAGGCCGCCGGGGTCGCGAAGCTGTACGTCACCGGGAGCAGCCGGGCCAGGAAGTCCGTACCGGCCGCCGGGGCGAAGTCCCGGACGACGCCCGGGTAGGCGTGCCGGGAGCCGAGGAAGACGGGGACGAGGACGGGCGCCGCGAGGCCGATGCCGATCCCGGTCGTCAGCGCCGCCCGCCCCAGGGCACGTACGCGGAAGGAGTCCGTGAGCGCCAGCCGGACCAGGAGCACCAGGGCGGCGCCCAGGGTCGCCATGTACGCCGTGTAGAAGTTCGCGAGCCAGCAGACCGCCACCACCAGCGGGCCCAGGAGCGGCCGCCGGCCCTCCCGCACCCACTCGCCGACCAGGCAGAGCAGCGGGAAGGCGATCAGGCCGTCCAGCCACATCGGGTTGTACGTGCCCTCCGCGAGCGACCAGCCGCACAGCGCGTACGAGGCGCCGAGCACGGAC
>NZ_MWIG01000528.1:0-2935 GCF_002156145.1 Streptomyces sp. NRRL B-24572
CTGGTGGTGCCGCGCCCCGGGGACTGGCCGTCCGGGGCCGACGTGACGGGCTACTGGTGGCCCGCACGGCCGGACGCCTGGCAACCCCCGGCCGAACTGGTCGACTTCCTCCAGGCCGGCCCGCCCCCGGTGTTCCTCGGGTTCGGCAGCATGGCGCCGGGGGAGGGCGAACGGCTCGGCGAGCTGGTGGCCGCGGCGGTGAAGCGGGCGGGCGTGCGCGCGGTGGTGCAGGCGGGATGGGCCGGACTGAGCGGTCACGGCTCCGACCTCCTGGCCATCGGCGACGTTCCGCACGACTGGCTGTTCCCGCGCACCGCCGCCGTCGTCCACCACGGCGGGGCGGGCACCACCGGGGCCGGACTGCGGGCCGGTGTACCCGCCGTGCCCGTCCCCGTCATGTACGACCAGCCGTTCTGGGCGTCCCGGCTGCACGCGCTGGGGGTCGCCCCGCGGCCCGTGCCGTTCCAGGACCTCACCGCCGAAGCCCTCGGCGATGCCGTCACGGCCTGCCTGACCGAGCCGGCCCTCCGCCGCCGCGCGGCCGAACTCGCCCGCGGGATCGCGGCGGAGGACGGCGCGGCGCCGGTGCTCGCCCACATCGACACCGTACGCGCCGGGTGACGGACGAGGAGGGCTTCCCGTAGGGGGCGGGGACCCCGCCCCCTACGGTCGAGGTCCGTCAGGCCGTGACCAGACCCAGATCGGCCGCCAGACGGGCCCGGTGCCAGGCCGGCGGGCCGAAGAGCTGGGCCGAGCCGTGCGCCCGCTTGAAGTAGCGGTGGGCGTCGTGCTCCCAGGTGATGCCGATGCCGCCGTGCAGTTGGATCATCTCGCCGGCCACCGCCGAGAACGCCTCCGAGCAGGCGGACTTGGCGGCGGCCGCCAGCCGCGTCAGCTCCTGATCGCCCGCGGCGGCGGCGAAGGAGGCGCCGAGCGCGGCCGAACGCGCCGACTCCACCAGGACGTACGCGTCGGCCAGGCGGTGCTTGACCGCCTGGAAGGAGCCGATCGCCCGGCCGAACTGGACCCGCTCCCGCGCGTAGGCGAGGGTGACTTCGAGGCAGCGCGCGGCGGCGCCGACCTGTTCGGCGGCGAGCGCCGCGCACGCCAGGTCCAGTACGTGCGCGAGGACCCGGTCGCCCTCGCCCTCCACCCCCACGAGACGGCCCTCCGCCTCCGTGAGCACCACGCGCGCCTGCGCCCGGGTGGAGTCCATCGTCACCGCCGCCCCACGCCCCACGCCCGCGCCGTCCACGGGCACCTCGAAGAGCGAGACGCCCGCTCCCGAACGGGCCGCCACGAGCAGCACCCCGGCTGTCGCGCCGTCGAGGACGTGCTCCTTGGTGCCGGTGATCCGCCACGTACCGCCGGGCCCGGCGGTGGCCTCCGCCCGTACGGCCGAAGGGTCCCAGGAACCGGCCTCGGCCCACGCCAGGGCCCCCACCGCGGCGCCCGAGGCCAGGTCAGGAAGGAGCCGTGCGCACGCCTCCCCGTCGCCCGAGGCGAGCAGCGCCTGTGTCACGAGGACCGCGGAGCCGAGGTACGGGACGGGGCTCAGCTCCCGTCCCAGCTCCTCCACCACCACATGGACCTCCCCGGCCCCGTACCCGGCGCCGCCGTACTCCTCGGGCACGGCGAGACCCGCGACGCCGATCTGCTCGGTCAGCGGCCGCCAGGCCGCTTCCCCCGGATGCCGTCCGAGCACGGCCCGCACGGCGGACCGCAGTTCCTCCTGCTCCTCCGTCGGCCTCATGCCTCTGCTCCTCTCGATGTCGTACGGGTACGGGGCTGCTCGTCCGGCGTCGCCGGGTCCTCCGGGTCCTCCGCCGACAGGTCCCGGCCCCGGGTCTCGGCCGTGCGCCAGACGGCGAGCGCGGTCACGAGCCCGCAGACGACGGCGAGCACCACGAGGGGCGTGCTGCGGATGTCCTCGGAACCGGAGAGCAGGCTCCCGGCGAACATCGGGGTGAATCCGCCGCCGATCAGCGCGGCCAGCTGGTAGCCCAGCGAGGCGCCGGTGTAGCGGACCCGGGTGCCGAACATCTCCGAGAGCAGCGGCCCGAGCGGCGCGTACATCGCGGACTGCACCACCTGGCCGAGGACCATGCCGAGGATCAGCAGCGTGTTCGAGCGCGCGTCGACCAGGGCGTAGACCGGGAAGGCGAGCAGGACGACGCCCGCCGCACCGCCGAGGACGACGGCCCGGCGGCCCACGCGGTCGGAGAGCGCGGAGAACAGCGGGATGGACACGAGGCCCGTGACCGAGGTGAAGAGCAGCCCGGTCATCACCTCGGAGGTGGCGTATCCGATGGCCGTGGCGTACGTGAGCATGAACGTGCTGATCAGCGCCGTCAGCGCGAACGGGCCGATGCCCACGGCACACGCGAGGACGAGGTTGCGGGGCCTGCGCAGCACCTGCGCCAGCGGAACGCCGGGAGCCTCACCGGCGCCGCGCTCCTGCGCCGCCTGCCGGAACAGCGGGCTCTCCGAGATGCTGACGCGCACGTACAGGCCGATCCCGAGAAGCACCGCGCTGAACAGGAACGGGACCCGCCAGCCCCAGGACAGGAAGGAGTCGTGGGGGAGCAGCGAGGCGAGGGTGACGGCGACCGTGGAGAGCAGGAAGCCGATGGGGGAGCCCATCTGCATCACGCCGCTCCACAGGCCCCGGCGCTTCGGGTCGGCGTGCTCGACGACCATGAGCGTCGCACCCGCCCACTCCCCGCCGATGGCGACGCCCTGGACGACGCGGAACAGCACCAGGAGCACGGGAGCCGCGACGCCGATCGTCCCGTACGTCGGGAGGACGCCGATCAGGAAGCTCGCCACGCCCATGAGGGCCATGGTGAGGACGAGCATGGACTTGCGGCCGAGCCGGTCGCCGAAGTGGCCGAAGACGGCGCCGCCGAGCGGGCGCGCCACATAACCGGCGGCG
>NZ_MWIG01000528.1:2970-3136 GCF_002156145.1 Streptomyces sp. NRRL B-24572
CGAGCGCGGCCATCGTGCCGTAGAGCAGGAAGTCGTAGTACTCGATGACGGTGCCGAGCAGACTCGACAGGGCCACCCTGCGCAGCAGGGCGGGGTCGGAGGATCTCTCGGGGGTGTGCGGGGACGGTGCGGGGGACACGCTGACTCCCGGGTGCGGTAGGGACGG
>NZ_MWIG01000529.1:0-2193 GCF_002156145.1 Streptomyces sp. NRRL B-24572
TGGGTGTCGGCCGACACCCACCTGCCGGAACGTCACCCGGCCCGAAACCGGACGGGTCCTTCTGTCCCCCCGCGTCAGAAGGACCCGCCCAGGAAGGCTCGGCTCAGGAAAACCCGGCTCAGGAAGGCTCGGCTCAGAAAAGCGCGGCTCAGGAAAGCTCGGCTCAAAAGGACTCGTCTCAGAAGGACTCGTCCAGCCCGTCTGTGTCCTCGCCCTCGGCCTCCAGCGCCTGGCGGACAACGCGGAGGGCCATGCCCTCGGGGTACCCCTTGCGGGCGAGCATCCCGGCGAGTCGTCTCAGGCGCCGGTCGCGGTCGAGGCCGCGGGTGGCGCGCAGCTTGCGGTCCACGAGCTCGCGCGCCGTGGCCTCCTCCCGCTCGGAGTCGAGCTGGTCCACCGCCTCCTGGATGAGGGTCGGCTCGACGCCCTTGGTGCGCAGCTCCCGGGCGAGGGCCCGACGGGCGAGGCCCCGGCCGTGGTGGCGGGACTCCACCCAGGCCCCCGCGAAGGCGGCGTCGTCGATGAGACCGACGTCCTCGAAGCGGGAGAGGACCTCCTCCGCCACCTCGTCGGGGATCTCCCGCTTGCGCAGCGCGTCGGCGAGCTGCTTGCGCGTGCGGGGGTTCCCGGTGAGCAGGCGCAGGCAGATCGCGCGCGCCCGCTCAGCCGGGTCCTGGGGTGACAGCTCCTTCTCGGCCCTCGACGAGTCGGGGCTGTCACCCGGCCATTCGGTGCGCCCGGTCACCGGTTCAGCTCTTGACCGCGGTGGCCTTGGTCGCCTTCGCGGTCTTGCTCGCGGAAGCCGGGACGCTCTTGGCGGCGTCGTCCGCACCGGCCGCGTCGGCGCCCGCCGCGTCCGCACCCGGCTCGGCCGACAGAGCCTCGGGCCGGACGCCGACGCCCAGCTTCTCCTTGATCTTCTTCTCGATCTCGTTGGCGAGGTCGGGGTTGTCCTTCAGGAAGTTACGGGCGTTCTCCTTGCCCTGGCCGAGCTGGTCGCCCTCGTACGTGTACCAGGCGCCCGCCTTGCGGACGAAGCCGTGCTCCACGCCCATGTCGATCAGGCCGCCCTCGCGGCTGATGCCCTGGCCGTAGAGGATGTCGAACTCGGCCTGCTTGAACGGGGGCGCGACCTTGTTCTTGACGACCTTGACGCGGGTGCGGTTACCGACCGCCTCCGTGCCGTCCTTGAGGGTCTCGATGCGGCGGATGTCGAGGCGCACCGAGGCGTAGAACTTCAGGGCGCGGCCACCGGTCGTGGTCTCCGGCGAGCCGAACATCACGCCGATCTTCTCGCGAAGCTGGTTGATGAAGATCGCGGTGGTCTTGGACTGGTTGAGCGCGCTGGTGATCTTCCGGAGGGCCTGGCTCATCAGGCGGGCCTGGAGACCCACGTGCGAGTCGCCCATCTCGCCCTCGATCTCCGCACGCGGGACGAGCGCGGCGACGGAGTCGATGACGATGAGGTCGAGGGCGCCGGAGCGGACCAGCATGTCGACGATCTCGAGGGCCTGCTCGCCGTTGTCCGGCTGGGACAGGATGAGGTTGTCGATGTCGACGCCGAGCTTCTTGGCGTACTCGGGGTCGAGGGCGTGCTCGGCGTCCACGAAGGCGACCTGGCCGCCGGCCTTCTGGGCGTTGGCCACGGCGTGCAGGGTCAGGGTCGTCTTACCGGAGGACTCCGGTCCGTAGATCTCCACGACACGGCCGCGCGGCAGGCCGCCGACACCGAGGGCGACGTCGAGGGCGGTCGATCCGGTGGAGATCACCTCGATCGGCTCCTGGGTGCGGTCGCCCATGCGCATCACGGCGCCCTTGCCGAATTGGCGTTCAATCTGTGCGAGCGCAGCGTCGAGCGCCTTCTCGCGGTCGGTTCCTGCCATGGGTTCCACCCGGTTTGCTTGAGTCGATCGCTTCATGTGAAAGACGCTAACCCCTGCCACTGACAACGGGCCCCGACGTCCCCTTCGACCTGTGGACAACTCGGCGACAAGCCCGTGATTCCAAGGGTCTGACTTCCATGAGAATGGATGTTCGATTTTGGTGTCAAGCGCACCACGCGGTCGTCAGACGGCCCGGTCGACGAGCCATTCCAGGGCCTCCGGGCCGGCTCCGAGGACGGAGACGTGCCCGTCGCCCGGGCCGAGCCGCAGCTCCGCGCCGGGGCAGCGGTCGGCCCGGGCGACGGGCACG
>NZ_MWIG01000053.1:0-5198 GCF_002156145.1 Streptomyces sp. NRRL B-24572
CCGCCGCCCTGCTCACCGCCCTCGCCCTCGTCCTGCTGCCCACCGCCCCCGCGGCGACGGCGGCCCCGGGGCCCGTCGTCGAGCTCTCCGCGGCCGAGGGCGGCAAGGGCGGCGAGATCACCGTCAGCGGCAGCGGCTGGAAGCCCGGCGCGCTGCTCATGCTCCTGATCTGCGGTCAGGGCGCCCCCGGCAGGGGCGTCATCGGCGGCACCAACTCCTGCGCCAACACCGAGGGCCGCGCGGCCACCGTCGACAAGAGAGGCGCCTTCAGCACGAAGCTCCCCGTCGCCGAACCGCCCAAGCCCTGCCCCTGCGTGGTGCACGTCGCCGGGGTCACCGGCCAGCAGGACGCCGTCGACAAGGAGTTCACGGTCGCCGGGCACCCCACCGCCCCGCTCCCCGAAGCCTCCGGCGACGGCCGCCTCGCCGTCCTCGCCGCCGTACGCCTCGACGGCTCCAGCGGGATCCTCGTCTGGTTCGGGGCGCCCGCGCGCCGCGAGGTCGTCTTCACCGTCGGCAACCTCGGCCCGGCCGCCGTCAAGGACCCCGTCTTCGAGGTCGGCACCAGCCACGGCGTCTTCGCGCCCCAGTACGAGGAGCACCAGTGGCGCGGCACGATCGAACCCGGCAGGAAGGCCCTCATCCGCCTCCCCGCCGAACTCACCGCCGGCGCGCACGGCGACTACCAGGTCTCCGTGAAGTACGCGGGCAAGGTCCTCGTCGAGCAGCCGTGGGGCGTCGGCAGGCCCTGGGGCGTGACCCTCTTCTGGGCGCTCCTCGCCGTCGTGGTGCCGGCCGCGCTGTTCCGGATCGGCATGGCCGTGGTCGACCGCGTGCGGCCCGTTTCCGGGGCCGGCCGGGCCGCCGCCCCCAGGACCCGGACGAGGGCGCGCCCGCGTCGGCGCGCCCCGGCCCGTACACCCGTTTCCGCCCCCGCTCCGGGGGACGGCGAGACGACCGCGGCCCTGCCGTGGTTCAGCCCTGACTCCGCACCGTCAGCGCCAGAGAGCAGCAGCCCGACGACGACGAAGGGACAAGCGTGAGTACGCAACGGAGGATGAGCGCGGCCGGGGTCGCGCTGATGCTCGGCGGCGCGGGGATCCTGTATGCCGCCGGCCCCGCCCAGGCCGCCGAGGTGAGTTACGCGACGGAGTGCATTCCGCCGTCGATCTCGGGGCTCCCGCCCGTGCAGGGCACCACGAAGGTGCTGATCACCGCACCGGCGGAGGCCAAGGTCGGCGACGAGGTCGAGATCGTCTGGAAGACGGTCCAGGCCGCCTCGAAGAACCCCGACGTGCTCGACCTCGACAAGGACACGGTGAAGCCGACCGGCGTCCTCACGGTGGGCGGCGCGGGGAGCGGGACCGTGGCGATGGAGGGACCGCGGCAGAACCCGCCGATCCCGAAGAACAGCCCGATGGTGCTCCCCGACATGAAGGGGAAGCTGAAGCTGGACAAGGCGGGCGAGATCACGCTGACGCCCGGCAAGTACAACATCAACGTGTCGAAGCCCCTGTCGACGGACACCAAGTGCTCCCCGAAGGAGACGGTCCCGGTCGGCGCGACGATCAAGGTCACGGACGGCTCCTCGACCTCCGGCGGCGGTACGACGTCGGGCGGTACGACGTCGGGCGGTACGGCGACGTCCGGCGGCTCGACGACCTCGGGCGGTACGACCACCACGTCGGGCGGTACGACGACGTCCGGCGGCTCGACCACCACGTCCGGGGGTTCGACCACCACGTCGGGCGGTACGAGTTCCACGTCCGGCGGCTCGGCCACCACCTCCGGCGGTACGGGTTCCACGGCGGGTGGCACCACCGCCACCGGAGGCGACACCGGCGGAAGCTCCGGCGGCTCCGGCGGGCAGACCGACTTCTCCGGCAAGCAGGTCGCGGTCCAGTTCTCCTGCCAGCCCCCCGGCCCCGCCTCGATCGCCTCCAAGGTGACGATCGACGCCAGGAAGAACGGCAACGGCTACGACCTCACGGTCAAGACCGCCAAGGGCGTCATGGACAGCCCGGCGGCCCTGCCCGCCGGCGCCCTCAAGCCGTCCATGGCGGTCAGGATCGGTGGCGCCGACAGCGGAACGGTGAAGGTCACCGGTCCCGCCAACGCGGCCCCCCTGGAGGCGGGCAAGCCGGTCGACCTGCCCGACATGAAGGGCACGTACACGCCGGGGGCGACGGGCAGGTCCACCCTCAGCCCGGGCGCGCTCACCATCAGCGTCTCGCTGGGCGGCTCGCCGATCGTCATCCCCTGCCAGGTCAAGGGCACCGTCCAGGCCTCCCTCGAACTGGACACCAGCAAGCAGGCGGGCGGCGCCTCCGGCGGTGACGACGGCGGGACCTCCGCGGCCACCACCACGGGCTCCGGCGGTTCCGACGGCGGGAACCTCGCCCACACCGGCGCGGACGACAACGGCGCCCTGCGCGCCCTCGCCCTCGTCGCGGGCACGATCATCCTGCTCGGTGGCGCGGTCTTCACCTTCACCCCCTGGGCGCGGCTCAGGCGGTGACGCACCGGGAAACGACGGAGGGCCCGTCGCACCGGTGCGGTGCGACGGGCCCTCCGTGCGGGGCGGGTGACGTCAGTGGACGTCGCCCATGAGCGCCTTGACCTTCTTGCGGTACATGAAGACCGCGACGGCGGCGACCGTGACGGCCACGGCCTGCAGCGCGATGATCCCGGTGCCGTTCAGGTCCACGCCCGCGAGGGAGAGCAGACCCGTGGTGCAGTCACCGGCGGTGACGGCGAGGAACCAGACACCCAGCATCTGCGAGGCGTACTTCTGCGGCGCCATCTTCGTGGTGACGGAGAGGCCGACCGGGGAGAGGCACAGCTCGGCGACGGTCTGGATGAAGTAGATCCCGACCAGCCACATCGGGCTGACCTTGGTGTCGCCGGTGGCCAGGCCGATCGGGGCCAGGAAGACGAAGAACGAGATGCCGATGCCGACCAGGCCCAGCGAGAACTTCACGATGGTGCTCGGCTCCTGGTTGCGGCGGGCGAGCCACAGCCACAGCCAGGCGAAGACCGGAGCCAGCGCCATGACGAAGAGCGGGTTGAGCGACTGGAACCAGGTGGCCGGGAAGCTCAGCGGACCGATGTGGTCGGTGGTCTTGCTGTCCGCGAAGAGGGACAGGGTCGAGCCGCCCTGGTCGTAGATCATCCAGAAGACTGCCGCGGCCACGAAGAACCAGATGTAGCCGGTGACCTTCGACTGCTCGGCCTTGTCGAGGTCCTTGTCGCGCTTGATGCGGACGATCACGGCGATCGGGATGAGCAGACCGGCGAGGGTGATCGGGACGAGCGCCCAGTTCAGGGTGTACATGCCGGCGGCGACGACGATGCCGTAGAAGACGGCGACGACGGCGATCGTGGCGCAGACCTTGACGAGGACCGACTTGCGCTCGGCGTCGGAGAGCGGGTTCGGGACCACGCTGCTCTTCTCGTTCAGGTGCTTGGTGCCGAAGAGGAACTGGCCCAGACCGATGGCCATGCCGATGGCCGCGAGCAGGAAGCCCAGGTGCCAGTTGTAGCTCTCGCCGACGGTGCCGATGACCAGCGGGGCGAGGAAGGCGCCGAGGTTGATGCCGACGTAGAAGAGCGTGAAGCCACCGTCACGGCGCGGGTCGTCCGGGCCGTCGTAGAGGTGGCCGACCATCGTGGAGATGTTGGCCTTCAGCAGACCGGAGCCGGCGGCGACGAGCGCCAGGCCGACGAAGAACATCGCCTGGCCGGGGATGGCCAGCGAGGCGTGACCGGCCATGATCACGAAACCGGCGATGGTGACGGTCTTGCGGGCGCCCCAGACGCGGTCGCCGAACCAGCCGCCGGGCATGGCCATCAGGTAGACCATCGAGACGTAGACGGAGTAGATCGCCGTCGCCGTCGCCGCGGTCATCGCGAGGCCGCCACCCTGGCTGCCGGTCGCCGCGTCCGCGCCGCCGGAGACCAGGTACAGAACGAGAAGGGCCCGCATGCCGTAGTAGGAGAAACGCTCCCACATCTCGGTCATGAAGAGGGTGGCCAGGCCACGGGGGTGGCCGAAGAACGTCTTCTCGGAACCAGGGGTTCCGGTAGAAGTCGTCGTCAGGCTGGACGCCATGTCGATCCTTGCTCTGTCGGGACGCACGCCTTGTGAGCGTGGTGCGCCCGGTGGGGGAGGCCGGCACCGGCGGAGTCGAGTGATTCCGCCGGGATCCACGCCCCGAGGGATGCGTATGCGCGTCCCGGGACCCGGCCCACAGGTCGTTCACCGTCAAGGTTCGGCGGAGCCGACCCTACGCAGAAAGAGGACCTTGGCGCGCGAAGCTGGCCAAAGGTCCCCGATTACCGCTACTGACGTATCGCCACCATACGACACGACAGTGCCGGATATGGAAGGACTTGAGAGATGGATCACAGGTGACGAGGGAACCGTAAGCGATCTTTCGAAGGTCATTCCCCGGATACCCGCAAGATCCCCAGGGGTCATCCGGGCCCTGCGGATCGCGCCCCGGTCCGGGTGCCTTGCGGACTACCATCACCCCATGACCCGTGTACTGCTCGCCGAGGACGACGCATCCATCTCGGAACCGCTGGCCCGCGCCCTGCGGAGAGAGGGATACGAGGTCGAGGTCCGCGAGGACGGCCCCACCGCCCTCGACGCCGGACTCCAGGGCGGGGTCGACCTGGTCGTGCTCGACCTGGGCCTGCCCGGCATGGACGGCCTCGAAGTCGCCCGCCGGCTGCGTGCCGAGGGCCACACGGTCCCGATCCTGGTCCTCACCGCCCGCGCGGACGAGGTCGACACCGTCGTCGGGCTCGACGCGGGCGCCGACGACTACGTCACCNNGCGCGGCTCCACCGAGCCGGCCGCCGCCCCCGCGACCCACGGCGTACGGATCGACGTCGAGTCGCACCGGGCCTGGATGGGCGACGAGGAGCTCCAGCTCACGGCGAAGGAGTTCGACCTGCTCCGGGTCCTGGTCCGGGACGCGGGCCGGGTCGTCACCCGCGACCAGCTGATGCGCGAGGTCTGGGACACCACCTGGTGGTCCTCCACCAAGACCCTCGACATGCACATCTCCTGGCTGCGCAAGAAGCTCGGCGACGACGCGGCGAACCCCCGCTACATCGCGACGGTCCGGGGAGTCGGCTTCCGCTTCGAGAAGAGCTGAACCCCGTCGCCCCCCGTGTGGGCAGTCGTCCCG
>NZ_MWIG01000530.1:0-6830 GCF_002156145.1 Streptomyces sp. NRRL B-24572
GCCCGGCGTGCACGCCGGGCCGGTCAGCCGACACCCCAGCTCGTCGTGGCGGTCAAGCCGGGAGGCGATGCCGGGCTGCTGCGGGAGATCCTCGCCGCCTACCGGGAAACGGGTTCGCATCTGCCGCCGCCCGAAGTCGTCGTCGGCGGCAGCGGGGAGCCGATCGCCATGCTGCGGGACGGCCGTGCCGACGTAGCGCTGCTGCGCAGCCCGTTCGACGGTCAAGGGCTGGATTCCCAGACGCTCGTGGTCGAGCCGCGACTGGCCGTCCTCCCCGCCGCGCACCGCCTGGCCGGACGCCGGCGACTGCGGCTGACCGACCTCAAGGGCGAACCGATCCCACGCTGGAAAGGGGCCGCCCCCTCCGACGCCGCCTACTACACAGGATGTGACGGAGCGGAAGCAGGCGACAACCATACGGACTCGGCATCGGCCGACACTCCCGAGGGGCCGCTCGTGGCCAGCGTCGAGCAACTCCTGGAGGTGGTCGCGCTGGGCCAGGCGGTGGCGTTCCTGTCACTCTCCACCACCAAGCTGCACCAGCGTCCGGACATCGCATACCGGCCGGTCACCGGCCTCAGTCCCAGCGCGGTCATGGTCGCCTGGCCGGAGACCTCGCGATCCACAGCCGTCGCCGCCTTCGTCCGAGCCGCCCACGACGTCGCCGCCCACCACCCCGACCACATGACCGCACTGACCCACTGACCGGGGGAACTCACCCCTCGCCATCGCGAGCTCACCGTCTCCGGCGCCCTCGACGACCACATCCCCGACCTGGCCGTCGGACCTGCTCAGCCAGCGCCGGAGAACGGCGTGGGTGGTGTCGTCCAGCGTGCACAGGGCCTCGACGGCGTCGAGGTCGCCCGGCAAGGGTGCGATGCCCGCCGTGGTGAGAGCGGCGTGGAGCTCCAGTCGGCGGCGGTCGGACGGTGCCAGGCGGACGGTCCGGCGGCTCGAGGGCTCGGGCGCCGGCGGTGTGTCGTCGCCGACCGTCGGCGTCTCCTCCTCGTGGTCGATGCGCGCGGCAGGGAAGCGGTACGGGTCGAGATCCATCAGTGCCGTCGGCGTCGCGGGGACAGGTCGGAACACGGTCATGAATGCCTCCTCGGTCGTCGTGCAACCCGCACAGGACGACGGCACGACGGTCGGCGGCAGTTGCGGCACCGGCGTACATCCACCCGGATGTCCCCTACGCCATCTCGTCACAAGACAGATGACCCGACCGGTCGGCGCTGGTCGTGGGCGGTTGTCAGTGGTGGATGAGACGGTAGGAACATCAAGTCGGAAAGAGGGGGAAGCTGTCTTGTCCGGAAACCAGAACTACATCAATCACGTCGCCCTTGTGCTCGACGCCAGTTCTTCCATGTCCCACCTGAGCCGCAAGGTCGTCGAAGTCGCCGACCAGCAGATCGCCTATCTTGCCCGCCGGTCGAGGGAACTGGACCAGGAGACCCGCGTCACGGTGTACGTCTTCGCCGACAAGGTGGAATGCGTCATCTACGACAAGGACGTGCTGCGCATGCCGTCGCTGAAGCAGTTGTACCGGGTCGGTGGAATGACGGCTCTGCTGGCAGCCGCATTGAAGTCGCAGCGGGAGCTGGCACAGACCGCTCAGCTGTACGGCGACCACAGCTTCCTGACGTTCGTCCTGACCGACGGACAGGAGAACGCCAGTCACCGCTGCCCGGACGCCCCTGCCGGAAATCCGCGTGAACTGGTCCGGGCCGTGGCCGAGATGATCGAGGCGCAGGAGGACAACTGGACCCTCGCCGTCCTCGTACCGGACCAGATGGGCAAGCGCGAGGCCATGAACTGTGGTTTCCCCAAGGAGAACGTCGCCGTCTGGGACGCCACGAGCACACAGGGCCTGGAGGAGGCCGGGCAGGTCATCCGGGAGGCCACCGAGAAGTTCATGGTGGGCCGCGCCCAAGGAATCCGTGGATCGCGGGCGGTTTTCTCCACGGGCGCGGAGGCGGTCAACAAGGAAACCATCGAGGCGGCCGGTCTCACTCCGGTGAATCCGTCGGAATACCAGCTGATTCCGGTGGCGCGTGACGCGGCGATCCGGGAATGGGTCGTCGAGTCCGGGCACACCTATCGCACGGGATGTGCGTTCTATCAGCTGAGCAAGCCGGAGAAGATTCAGGCGCGGAAGCAGATCGCGGTACTGGAGAAGAAGACGGACCGGGTGTACACGGGGCCTCAGGCCCGGGCCCTGCTCGGTCTGCCGAATGTGGAGACGCGCGTCAAGCCCGACCACAACGACGACTTCACCATTTTCGTGCAGAGCACCAGCGTCAACCGGAAGCTCGTCCCCCAGACGCGGCTCCTCCTCATGGTCTGACGAGTCATTCACTCGAAATCGGATCGGGTGCGGAATTCGGGTCCTGGCCGGCGCCCTCCGGGGCCGGCCAGGACCTTCCTCAGCCGAGCGGGAGACGTTCCGGGGCCGAGTGTCCGGCGTCGAGATGAGCGGCGATGCGTGCGATGGTCCGGGCGTTGTCCTCGAACAGATGCGCCTGCATGCCCGCGGCCCGGGCCGCCTCGACGTTGGCTGCGGCGTCATCGATGAACAGGCAGTTCTCCGGTCGTACGTCCAAACCGGTGGTTGCGGCCTCGAAGGCGAGCAGGTCGGGCTTCTCGATGCCGATCTCATGGGAGTAGACGATCTGCTCGACCAGTTCGTCGAAGTGGTACAGCGTCGTCTCCCGTTCCCTGGCCCCGACGAAACTGTTGCTCAGGATCCCCAGCCTGCACTTCCCGCGCAGTCCTCGTACGTAGTCGATGAGCTCGTCGTTCGCGGTTCCCAGGTACTCCGTCCAGAGGTCGGCCATGAACGACTCGACCTGGGCGCCGTCGAGACCCAGACGGGTCGCGACCTGCTCGTGCACCTCCTGCTCGCTGATGCCGCCGACGCTGCCGGCCCGCCACACATCGCGCATCCGCTCGTTCACGGTGCCGAGCGGCAGGAACAGGCGCGCCTCCCACCGTTGCACCCATCCCGTTTCCGGCGTGATCTCCAGTACGCCACCGATATCGAGAATGACGCAGGTCGCTGACACGTGGACTCCCCCTCTGATCCCGGCTTGCGGGGCGAGCCACACCGCCGGCTCGCCCGGCCGACAGGGAACACCCTCGTCGTTCCCTCCTGGACATGGTCAAGTGTTCTCGGAGGTCTGTGACAGCCCTGTCGCACGTCGCACGGAGAGCTCGACGCACGGACGCGCGGAACCCTCCCTGCTCGTCGCGGCGACCCGGCCGATCGTGCGCCTCTCGTACTCCTCCCCCAGGAGTACGGCCGCGGCGACACGGAGGGTGCTCTCGCGTTTGCGGACCGTGCGTCCGCCTGGGCGCCGCTCGGTACCGGGGGTCCGGCATCGCCGCGGCGAGAGGCCCTCGTGCGGGTCCGTTCCGTACCCTGGCGGCATGCGCATGCGCCCCACTCTGAGCTGGACCCCCGACGAGGACCTGCCACCGGGCACGACGGACCTCGGGCCGGTCGCCGATGCGCTGGACGCCGGGGGCGTGCTGGTCCTCAGCGGCGCGGGCATCTCCACGGAGTCGGGCATCCCCGACTACCGGGGCGAGGGCGGAAGCCTGAGCCGGCACACCCCGATGACCTACCAGGACTTCACCGGCAGCGCCCAGNNCTGGGCGCGCAGCCACCTCGGCTGGCGCACCTTCGGCCGTGCCCTGCCCAACGCCGGACACCTGGCCGTGGCCGCCTTCGCACGCCGCGGCCTGCTCTCGGGCGTGATCACCCAGAACGTCGACGGTCTCCACCAGGCCGCCGGCAGCGGAGGGGTCGTGGAGCTCCACGGCAGCCTGGCCCGGGTCGTCTGCCTCTCCTGCGGCACGTACAGTCCGCGCCGTGAACTCGCCCAGCGGCTCGAGGAGGCCAATGCGGGCTTCGCACCGGTGGCGGCCGGGATCAACCCGGACGGTGACGCCGACCTGACCGACGAGCAGGTCGCGGACTTCCGCGTGCTGCCCTGCGCGAACTGCGGAGGCGTCCTCAAACCCGACGTGGTGTTCTTCGGCGAGGCCGTGCCTCCCTCACGGGTCGAGCACTGCCGGAGACTGGTCGGCGAGGCGACCTCGCTGCTGGTCCTGGGCTCCTCGCTCACCGTGATGTCCGGCCTCCGGTTCGTCCGCCAGGCGGCCCAGGCCGGGACACCGGTGCTGATCATCAACCGGGACCCGACCCGCGGCGACCGGCACGCCCTCACCCGGATCGCCCTCCCCCTCGGGACGGCCCTCACCACCCTCGCCGACCGGCTGGGCATCCCCCCGACCGATGACCGGGCGCGGCTCGACTGAAGCCGTGCTCACCGTGGGGGCGGCGCCTACCGGGCAGGGGCCGCTGTTCGGGGTACGCCGTCGGGCACTGCGACAGGGCGCAACACCATCAGTGACTCTTCCCTGCGGGCGACCATCGCGAAGGAGAACCTGTCGAGGTCCAGGCACAGGTCCACATCGTCCGGGTGCACACCCCGGTATCCGCGCCGCACTCCGTCGGCAAGGCCGGCGGCCGCCCGGGAAGCCCTGGCGCGGTGGAGATACGGGGCCGCTGCAACGCCGTCACCGCCCCCGCCGAGACGTCGGCCTATGTAGGCGGCGCAGGCCAGGTCCTCGTCGGCCCGGCCCGCGTCGCCGGTCACGACGAACGTCACCGGTCCGGAAGCCTGCGCCTTCAGGAACCGCGCTGTCGCGCCGGCCACCACGAAACTCGCGCACAGGACGAGCGGCGAGCTCGCGACGGCCAGCGCACCGACGGTTCCGGCCGTCGTCTTCTGCACCACCGTACGACCGGTCAGATCGAACGACCTGATCAGGCCAGGCGAGTTGACGATGTCGAAACCTTCCGCCGGAGCGCCGTCCTTGAGCGCGATCCACCCCGGTTCCTTCTCCTTCAGAGCCAGTGCCTCACTGTCCGACGGGGCCAGGACGATCTTCTCGGTACCGCGCGAGAAGGCCCAGGCCGCCACGGTGAAGGCCCGCATCACGTCGACGACGACCGCCACGGGCGGAACGTCTGTCAGTTCTGGAATACCGACGAAGCGGTGGATCATCGCGCCATTCTCGCTGAGGCCCGTGTCCGTGCCGCCCTGCGCAGACGTCACCTGCCTGCCGTTGGGGCGAGGCCGTCGCACCGGGCGATGAGCGTGCCGAGTTCGTGGCGGGTGACGGCCTCCGGGCCGGCGATGTGGAAGACGCCTGCTCTGCCGTTCCCCGTCACCGGCCGTAGGGCCTGATGCGGACGGTCCGCCTGATCGGCCGGCCCCGCGCGGGCAGGCCGTGTCACTCCTGAGGGGGGCGCCTCGGGATTCGCCGGATCCCGGCCCGGGCGGCGGTCTAGCGTGCGGGCATGCCGTGGCGTCTGCCGCCGTCACATGAGGAGGATCCCGTGTCTTCACCCTGCGACCCCCAGTACGCTCCCGCCGGTGACGTGAGTGGGGCGATGATGCTGGTCGACTCCCGGCTCAAGGCCATCTACGACGGCAGGACCGAGGTCGATCCCGAACAGCGGAAGCTCGACGAGCAGTTCACCGCGTCCTTGGGGCCCACGGGGGCCCAGGACCTCCTGGACGGCGTGTGCACGATCATCTTCATGTACATGAAGTGGCTGCGGACGGCCTGCGAGGACCACGACAAGGACGTGATCGAGTACGTCGTGCCCAGCCTCGTGACCTCGATGAGCAGGATGCCCCGGAGCGTCCGCCCCGAGGCCGTCCCCACCATGGCCGGGCTGGTCGTCGCGGCGGGTACCGGGCTCAGCCCGAGCCTGTGGCGCAGGCAGTACGGGGAGTGGACCAAGGAGGAGATGAACGCCCTGGAGGCCACCTCCTTCCTTCTCGCGGAGATCATCAACCGGATCACCGACGACCGCGACTTCGCCACCCGTCTGGTCACCGACGCCCTGTCCAGCGCGGACCGGTAGCCCGCCTCAGGTGCGGTCGGCCATGAAGGCCGTCAGGTCGCGGAGTACGCGCTCCGGGGCCTCCCAGTACGCGATGTGGCCCACGCCCTCGTAGACGAGGAGCCGGGAGTCGGGGACGGCGTCGAGGATCGTCTGCTGGTCCTCGCGGGTCAGGACGGGGTCCTGGTCGCCCCAGACGACCAGGGTGGGGACGAGGATTCCCGACAGGGTGGCCCGGAGGTCGGTCTCGAGGAGGCCGCGCAGGGTCTCGCGCCAGACGTGGGCCGGGGCCTTCAGGGTTTCGTCGACGACGGTCTGCAGGAAGCCGCGTCCCATGGGGATCGCCGTCAGGCCGTCGACGAGGGCCGCTGCGAGCTCTGGGTTCACGGGATCCTTCAACTCCCGTACGGCTTTCCAGAGTTCGGCGGCCTTCGGCTTGTCGGCGAGGGTGGCCGGGACGCCGAGCAGGACGAGGCCCGCCACGCGGTCCGGTCGGCGGCCCGCGACGATGCGGGCCTGCACCCCGCCGCTCGATCCTCCGACCAGTACCGCTCGTTCCGTGCCGACGCTGTCCATGAACGCGACCAGGTCCTCGGCGAAGTCCTCCGGCAGATAGCCGTCGGGCGGCTTGTCGGCGTCGCCGTGGCCGCGCTGGGTGGGGGCGTACGCGTGCAGGCCCGGGGGCATGCGGCGCAGCAGCGGCTCGAACGTCCACCAGGAGTCCAGGTAGCCGTGCACCAGGACGAGCGGTGTTCCCCCCGGCCGGCCCGTTTCCGCGTACGGAAGCGTGGGGCGCTCCTCCCCCAGGACGGCGCTGTGCACGGCGACGGCGGCCATCGCGGCCCTCCTCACCTCTCCTTCTCCAGGATAGGAAGGAGGGGGGTGGGGGGACAGTCGGGGCGTTTCCGGG
>NZ_MWIG01000531.1:0-11322 GCF_002156145.1 Streptomyces sp. NRRL B-24572
GCCGTCCGACTCAACGTCAGCAAGCTCGTCGCGGTCGGGGAGAGGGAAGCTTCCTGGCTGCAACTGGGCGCATATAACGAGGGTTCGTGGGGTGAGGAGTCGGTGCACGTGTCCGACGCGCAGGCGGCTGTCGACCTGTTGCGCAGGGAGCTGCGTCCGGGGGACGTCGTCCTTGTGAAGGCTTCCAGGTCGGTCGGTCTCGAACAGGTCGCGCTGGCGCTCCTCGACACCGAGGGCGAGGTCACCGGCCGATGAGGCAGATCCTCTTCGCGGGGGCCATCGGGCTCTTCCTGACCCTGATCGGCACGCCGCTGCTGATCAAGCTCCTTGCCCGCAAGGGGTACGGGCAGTTCATCCGGGACGACGGTCCGCGCGGTCACGCCGGGAAGAAGGGCACGCCCACCATGGGCGGCATCTCCTTCATCCTGGCCACGCTCATCGCGTACGCGCTTGCCAAGGTCATCACCGGTGAGGACCCGACGTACTCGGGCGTCCTGGTGCTGTTCCTCATGGCAGGCATGGGCCTGGTCGGCTTCCTCGACGACTACATCAAGATCGTCAAGCAGCGGTCGCTCGGTCTGCGGGCCAAGGCGAAGATGGCCGGCCAGCTGATCGTCGGCATCGCCTTCGCCGTGCTCGCGCTGCAGTTCGCGGACCTGCGCGGCAACACCCCGGCCTCCACGAAGCTCTCCTTCATCACGGACTTCGGCTGGTACATCGGCCCGGTGCTCTTCGTGGTCTGGGCGCTCTTCATGATCCTGGCCATGTCCAACGGCGTGAACCTGACGGACGGCCTGGACGGCCTCGCCACCGGCGCCTCGGTGATGGTCTTCGGCGCGTACACCTTCATCGGGCTCTGGCAGTTCCAGGAGTCCTGTGCCAACGCGATCACGCTGACCAACCCCAACGCCTGCTTCGAGGTCCGCGACCCGCTCGACCTCGCGGTCGTCGCCTCCGCGCTGATGGGCGCCTGCTTCGGCTTCCTCTGGTGGAACACCTCGCCCGCCAAGATCTTCATGGGTGACACCGGCTCGCTCGCCCTCGGCGGCGCCCTCGCCGGTCTCGCCATCTGCTCCCGTACGGAGCTCCTGCTGGCCCTGCTCGGCGGCCTGTTCGTGCTGATCACGATGTCCGTGGTCATCCAGGTCGGCTCGTTCAAGCTGACCGGCAAGCGCGTCTTCCGGATGGCGCCCCTCCAGCACCACTTCGAACTCAAGGGGTGGTCCGAGGTCCTGGTCGTCGTCCGGTTCTGGATCATCCAGGGCATGTGCGTGATCGTGGGCCTGGGCCTCTTCTACGCGGGATGGGCATCGGAAAAGTGACAGAACAGCTCGACTGGAACGGCAAGAAGGTCACCGTCGCGGGACTCGGGGTCTCCGGCATCCCGGCCGCCCGCGTCCTGCACGCCCGCGGCGCGCTCGTGACCGTCGTCAACGACGGCGACGACGAGCGCTCCCGGGCGCAGGCCGCGGAGTTGGAGGCGGAGGGCATCACCGTCCGCCTCGGCGACGGGGCCACCCTGCCGGCCGGCACCGAGCTGATCGTCACCGCCCCCGGCTGGCGGCCCGACAAGCCCCTCTTCACGGCCGCCGCCGAGGCGGGCGTGGAGATCTGGGGCGACGTCGAGCTCGCCTGGCGCCTCCGCGGCCCCGACGCGGCTCCCTGGCTCGCGGTCACCGGCACCAACGGCAAGACCACGACCGTGCGGATGCTCGCCTCGATCCTGGAGGCGGCCGGCCTGCGGACCGCCGCCGTCGGGAACATCGGCGTCTCGCTCCTCGACGCCGTCCTCGGCGAGGAGGAGTACGACGTGCTCGCCGTCGAGCTCTCCAGCTACCAGCTGCACTGGGCGCCCTCCGTCCGCGCCCACTCGGCCGCCGTGCTCAACCTGGCGCCCGACCACCTCGACTGGCACGGCTCCATGGAGGCGTACGCCGCCGACAAGGGCCGCATCTACGAGGGCAACCAGATCGCCTGCGTCTACAACGTCGCCGACCAGGTGACCGAGGACCTGGTGCGCGAGGCCGACGTCGAGGAGGGCTGCCGCGCCATCGGCTTCACCCTCGGCACCCCCGGTCCCTCGCAGCTCGGCGTCGTCGAGGGCATCCTCGTCGACCGGGCCTTCGTCGAGAACCGGCAGAAGAACGCCCAGGAGCTCGCCGAGGTCGCCGACGTCCAGCCCCCGGCCCCGCACAACATCGCCAACGCCCTTGCCGCCGCCGCCCTCGCGCGGGCCTTCGGCGTCGAGGCCAAGGCCGTACGGGACGGGCTCAAGGCCTTCCGGCCCGACCCGCACCGCATCGAACTGGTCGAGGAGGTCCAGGGAGTCACGTACGTCGACGACTCCAAGGCCACCAACACCCACGCCGCGGAAGCCTCGTTGGCCGCCTACGACCCGATCGTCTGGATCGCCGGCGGCCTCGCCAAGGGCGCGACCTTCGATGAGCTCGTGCAGCGGTCGGCGAAGCGCCTGCGCGGAGCCGTCCTGATCGGCGCCGACCGCGCCCTGATCCGCGAAGCCCTGGCGCGACACGCCCCGGAGGTCCCGGTGGTGGACCTCGACCGGACCGACACTGGGGCGATGTCCGAGGCGGTCCGCGAGGCGGCCCGGCTCGCCGCCCCGGGGGACACGGTCCTGCTCGCCCCCGCCTGCGCCTCGATGGACATGTTCACGAACTACAACAAGCGGGGCGAGGCCTTCGCGGACGCCGTCCGCGCCCTCGCCGCCACCGGGGACGCCTGACCCGACCAGCGGGAGGGTCCGGCCGGACCGGGCACGACTGGAGGGGACAGCGACCATGCCGAGCAAGATCGCCGGGACACGCCGGCCTTCCGCCGCACGCGGCGGAGGGCGGGCCCCCGCGACCCCGCGGCGGCCGCGCGGCGGAGGCGTACGGGGGGCGTACGAGCGGCTCCGCAAGGCCTGGGACCGGCCCCTCACGGCCTATTACGTGATCATCGGCGCGGGGCTGCTCATCACCGCGCTCGGCCTGGTGATGGTCTACTCCGCCTCGATGATCACGGCGCTCCGCTACGACCTGGTGCCCTCCTACTTCTTCCGGAAGCAGTTCTTCGCCGCGCTCCTCGGCACCGGACTGCTCCTGGTCGCCTCACGGATGCCGGTGAAGCTGCACCGGGCGCTGGCCTACCCGATCCTGGTCGGCGCGGTCTTCCTGATGGTCCTCGTGCAGATCCCCGGGATAGGGCACGCGGTCAACGGCAACCAGAACTGGATCTCGCTCGGCGGCCCCTTCCAGCTCCAGCCCAGCGAGTTCGGCAAGCTGGCGCTGATCCTGTGGGGGGCCGACCTGCTCGCCCGCAAACAGGACATGCGGCTCCTGACCCAGTGGAAGCACATGCTGGTGCCGCTGGTCCCGGGCGCCTTCATGCTGCTCGGACTGATCATGCTCGGCGGCGACATGGGCACCTCGATCATCCTCGCGGCCATCCTCTTCGGCCTGCTGTGGACGGCCGGAGCGCCCACCCGGCTCTTCGTCGGCGTACTCACGGTGGCCGGCGCGATCGGCGTGCTGCTCATCAAGACGAGCGCGAACCGGATGAGGCGCTTCGACTGCATCGGCGCGACCGACCCCGGCGGCGAAGGAGCCCCCTGTCTGCAGGCCGCGCACGGAATCTATGCTCTGGCCTCGGGCGGATGGTTCGGTTCCGGACTCGGTGCGAGCGTCGAGAAATGGGGCCAACTCCCCGAAGCGCACACCGACTTCATCTTCGCGGTCACCGGTGAGGAACTGGGGCTCGCGGGGACGCTGTCGGTACTCGCCCTGTTCGCGGCTCTAGGCTATGCGGGTATCCGCGTGGCCGGAGGCACGGAGGACCCCTTCGTGAGGTTCGCCGCGGGAGGTGTGACCACCTGGATCACGGCTCAGGCCGTGATCAACATCGGTGCGGTGCTCGGCCTGCTGCCGATCGCCGGTGTCCCGCTCCCGCTGTTCTCCTACGGAGGGTCGGCCCTGCTGCCGACCATGTTCGCCGTCGGGCTCCTCATCGCCTTCGCGCGACAGGAACCCGCCGCGAAAGCGGCCCTGGCCATGCGTCGCCCCGGCTGGGGCAAGCGGGCCGGGAAGAGATGGAAGTCGATGCGACGGCGCGTCAAGAAGCGCCCGTCCGGAGAGCGGTGAATTTCGGTGCATGTCGTACTCGCCGGCGGGGGGACCGCCGGCCACATCGAGCCCGCGCTCGCCCTCGCGGACGCCCTGCGCAGGCAGGACCCCAGCGTGGGGATCACGGCGCTCGGCACGGAGAAGGGCCTGGAGACCCGGCTCGTGCCCGAGCGGGGCTACGAGTTGGCGCTCATCCCCGCCGTGCCGCTGCCCCGCAAGCCCACCCCCGAGCTGATCACCGTCCCCGGGCGGCTGCGCGGCACGATCAAGGCGGCCGAGCAGGTCCTGGAGCGCACCAAGGCGGACTGCGTGGTCGGCTTCGGCGGCTACGTGGCCCTGCCCGGCTATCTCGCGGCCAAGCGCCTCGGGGTGCCCATCGTGGTCCACGAGGCCAACGCCCGGCCCGGCCTGGCCAACAAGATCGGTTCGCGGTACGCGGCCGGGGTCGCCGTCGCCACCCCGGACAGCAAGCTCCGCAACGCCCGTTACATCGGCATCCCGCTGCGGCACACCATCGCGACCCTCGACCGGGCGCGGGTGCGGCCCGAGGCGCGCGCCGCCTTCGGCCTCGACCCGAACCTGCCGACGCTGCTCGTCTCCGGCGGCTCCCAGGGCGCCCGGCGGCTCAACGAGGTGATCCAGCAGATCGCCCCGGTGCTCCAGCGCTCCGGCATCCAGATCCTGCACGCGGTCGGCCCGAAGAACGAGATGCCGCGCGTGGACAACATGCCCGGTATGCCGCCGTACGTGCCGGTACCGTACGTGGACCGGATGGATCTCGCGTACGCCGCGGCCGACATGATGCTCTGCCGCGCGGGCGCGATGACCGTCGCCGAGCTCTCCGCCGTCGGGCTGCCCGCCGCGTACGTCCCGCTGCCCATCGGCAACGGCGAACAGCGGCTCAACGCCCAGCCGGTGGTCAAGGCCGGCGGTGGGCTCCTCGTTGACGACGCGGAGCTGACGCCGCAGTGGGTGCAGGGCAACGTCCTGCCCGTACTGGCCGATCCGCACCGGTTGTACGAGATGTCCCGCGCCGCCGCCGAGTTCGGCCGCCGGGACGCCGACGACCTGCTCGTCGGCATGGTGTACGAGGCGATCGCCGCCCGCTAGCAGGCACGGCGGGGGACGGAAGGCAGGAGGCGCCCGGTGGCAGCCGGACCGACGACCGCGGAGAAGAGCGGCGCGAGCAAGTCGAAGGGGTCGTCGGGGCGGTCGTCCGGCGCGGGTGACCGGAACCGTCGGTTCCGGGTGCCCGCGTCCCGGGTGCTCCTCGTGGCGCTCGGTCTCGTCGCGCTCGTGGCCGGCGGGGTCTGGGCGCTCTACGGATCCACCTGGTTCCGTGTGGAACATGTGAAGACTTCCGGCACCCGGGTTCTGACACCGGCGGAGATCGAGACCGTCGCCGCCGTCCCGATGGACGCCCCGCTCGTCACCGTCGACACCGACGCGATCGAGGCCCGGCTCCGGCAGAGACTGCCGCGCATCGAGTCGATCGACGTGGTGCGGTCATGGCCGCACGGAATCGGGCTGAAAGTGACGGAACGGCAGCCCGTTCTCCTTGTCGAAAAGGGCGGAAAGTTCACCGAAGTGGACTCGACGGGCATGCGGTTCGCCACCGTCGACACCGCTCCGCGCGGCGTCCCCCGGCTCGTCCTCGACAGCGCCGCCTCGCCGAGTCTCCGCCGCTTCGGCGCGGACCGACTGCTCCAGGAGGCGGTCCGCGTCCGGGGTGAACTCCCGGCGGAGATCGCCCGGGACGCTCGTGTCGTACGCATCACCTCGTACGACTCCGTCACTCTGGAGCTGACCGGGGGGCGAACGGTCTTCTGGGGCAGCGGTGAGCACGGCCCGGTCAAGGCCCGGGTGCTGACCGCCCTCATGAAGGCCACTCCCAAAGCGGGGCACTTCGACGTAAGTGCCCCCACGGCGCCCGCCTCGTCGGGAAGTTGACGGGCATCTTCGCCGGTCAGGACCCTGGGTTGGCCACCGCTACGGGTGATCACATAGGGTGAAAAGAAAAACGGGAGGTTCGGCGTGTTCGTTGAACGTGCGCCACTTGTCGACTTAGTGTCCTGTTCGGAAGAGTCCTACGAACAGAGACACTGGTAACCCTAAACTTCAACGTTAGGGTTCGGGTCGGCGTTTCGGACCGTCCCAATCGGCATCCGTCGGAGCGGCGCGACCAACCGCGCAGCGACGACACGTAACTCGAGGCGAGAGGCCTTCGACGTGGCAGCACCGCAGAACTACCTCGCAGTCATCAAGGTCATCGGTGTCGGCGGCGGTGGTGTCAATGCCATCAACCGAATGATCGAGGTCGGCCTCAAGGGCGTCGAGTTCATCGCGATCAACACCGACGCACAGGCGCTGTTGATGAGCGACGCCGACGTCAAGCTCGACGTCGGCCGTGAACTGACCCGCGGCCTCGGGGCCGGGGCCAACCCGGCCGTCGGTCGCAAGGCGGCAGAGGACCACCGTGAGGAGATCGAGGAGGTCCTCAAGGGGGCCGACATGGTCTTCGTCACCGCCGGCGAAGGCGGCGGCACCGGCACCGGCGGCGCGCCCGTCGTCGCCAACATCGCGCGCTCGCTCGGCGCCCTGACGATCGGCGTGGTCACCCGCCCGTTCACCTTCGAGGGCCGCCGTCGCGCCAACCAGGCGGAGGACGGCATCGCCGAGCTCCGCGAAGAGGTCGACACCCTCATCGTCATCCCCAACGACCGGCTGCTCTCGATCTCGGACCGCCAGGTCTCCGTGCTCGACGCCTTCAAGTCGGCCGACCAGGTCCTCCTGAGCGGTGTCCAGGGCATCACCGACCTCATCACCACCCCGGGTCTGATCAACCTCGACTTCGCCGACGTCAAGTCGGTCATGTCCGAGGCCGGTTCGGCGCTCATGGGCATCGGCTCCGCCCGCGGCGACGACCGCGCGGTGGCGGCGGCCGAGATGGCGATCTCCTCGCCGCTCCTGGAGGCCTCCATCGACGGCGCCCGCGGCGTGCTGCTCTCCATCTCCGGCGGCAGCGACCTCGGTCTCTTCGAGATCAACGAGGCCGCGCAGCTGGTCAGCGAGGCGGCCCACCCCGAGGCCAACATCATCTTCGGCGCCGTCATCGACGACGCCCTCGGCGACGAGGTCCGGGTCACCGTCATCGCGGCCGGCTTCGACGGCGGCCAGCCGCCGGCCCGCCGGGACAACATCATCGGCTCGGTCTCGGCCAAGCGCGAGGAGCCGGCCCCGGCGCCCCGCATCACCGAGACCCCCCGCCCGCTGGGCGGCCTCGGCACGGTCGCCCCGCGCGAGGAGCCGGCCCCGATCCCGGTCGAGCCCGCCCCGGTCGTCAACGAGGTCCCGCCGGCGCCCGTCCCGCCGGTCGTCCCGCCGGCCCGTCCGTACGCGGACAGCCAGGCCGAGGAGCTGGACGTCCCGGACTTCCTGAAGTGATAGGACAGCGCTTCGACGCGAACGGCGCCCACTTCGCCTTCACCGACCGGTGGGGCGGGGTGAGCGCCGTTCCGTACGAGGAGCTCAACCTCGGTGGAGCGGTCGGGGACGAGCCCGCGGCCGTCCTCGCCAACCGGGCGGCGGCCGCCGGAGCCCTCGGGCTCGACCCGGCGCGGGTGGTCTGGATGAACCAGGTCCACGGTGCCGAGGTCGCCGAGGTCGACGGCCCGTGGGGGGACGCGGAGATCCCGTCCGTCGACGCGATCGTCACCGCCAGGACCGGCCTCGGCCTCGCAGTCCTCACCGCGGACTGCGTGCCCGTCCTCCTCGCCGACCCCGTCGCCGGAGTCGTCTCGGCCGCCCACGCCGGGCGGCCCGGCATGGTCGCCGGAGTCGTACCCGCCGCCGTCGCGGCGATGGTGAAGCTCGGTGCCGACCCGGCCCGGATCGTCGCCCGCACCGGACCCGCCGTCTGCGGCCGGTGCTACGAAGTGCCGGAGGAGATGCGCGCCGAGGTCGCCGCCGTCGAACCGGCCGCGTACGCGGAGACCTCCTGGGGCACCCCCGCCGTCGACGTCGCCGCCGGAGTGCGCGCGCAACTGGAGCGGCTCGGGGTCCGGGACGTCGAGGACGCCGGGGTCTGCACCCTGGAATCGCGCGACCACTACTCGTACCGCCGCGATCGCACCACAGGGCGACTCGCGGGATATGTCTGGTTGAACCGAGAAGAGACATGACGGATCGCAAGTCGGAACTCGCCGCGAACCTCGCCGCGGTGGAGGAGCGCATCGCCGCCGCGTGCGCCGCCGCCGGACGCGCGCGGGAGGAGGTGACCCTGATCGTGGTCACCAAGACCTACCCCGCGAGCGACGTGAGGATCCTGCACGAACTCGGTGTGCGGCACGTCGCCGAGAACCGGGACCAGGACGCCGCCCCGAAGGCGGCGGCCTGTGCCGACCTCGATCTGAGCTGGCACTTCGTGGGTCAGTTGCAGACCAACAAGGTCAGATCCGTGGCGGGTTATGCCGATGTGGTGCAGTCCGTCGACCGCCTGAAGCTCGTTTCCTCCCTCTCCGCGGCCGCGGAGAAGGAGGGGCGCGAGCTCGGCTGTCTGATCCAGGTCGCGCTCGACGCCGAGTCCGGCGAGCGGGGCGACCGCGGAGGTGTCGCGCCGGACGGGATCGAGGAGTTGGCCGCGGCCGTGGACGCCGCGCCCGGGCTGCGGCTCGACGGACTGATGACCGTCGCCCCGCTCGCCGGGGAGTACGCGGGCCGGCAACGGGCCGCCTTCGATCGGCTGATGGATTTGTCGACTGCCCTGCGCGCGACCCGTCCGGCTGCGAACATGGTGTCAGCAGGGATGAGTGCGGACCTCGAGGAGGCCGTCGCTGCCGGGGCGACACACGTACGCGTCGGTACGGCGGTACTCGGTGTCCGCCCGAAGCTCGGGTAACGTCGCGAAGCAAGTCGGACCACAGCAGAAAATATGGTCATTCCGCAGAACGGCGGAGTGGCCCGTGGATCGCCGGCACTTGGTGACAAGGCCGATCCACCACAGAGCGGAGGACTCAGAGAATGGCCGGCGCGATGCGCAAGATGGCGGTCTACCTCGGCCTCGTGGAGGACGATGGGTACGACGGCCGGGGCTTCGACCCCGACGACGACTTCGAACCCGAGCTGGAGCCGGAGCCCGAGCGCGACCGGCGCCACACCCCCCCGCGTCAGGTGGAGCGCGAGGAGCCGGTCCGAGTGGTGCAGCCTCCGGCCCCCCGGGAGCCGATCGCTCACTCTGTCCCGGTACTCGCCGAAAGCGGACGTCCGGCCCGAATTGCCCCCGTGGCATCCATCACACCCGAACGTCCGAGCCTGGAGAAGAACGCACCGGTGATCATGCCCAAGGTCGTGTCCGAGCGGGAGCCGTACCGCATCACCACGCTGCACCCGCGGACCTACAACGAGGCCCGTACCATCGGGGAACACTTCCGTGAGGGCACCCCGGTGATCATGAACCTCACGGAGATGGACGACACGGACGCGAAGCGACTTGTCGACTTTGCCGCCGGACTCGTCTTCGGGCTCCATGGCAGCATTGAGCGCGTGACGCAGAAGGTGTTCCTGTTGTCGCCTGCTAACGTCGATGTCACGGCGGAGGACAAGGCCCGGATCGCAGAGGGCGGATTCTTCAACCAGAGCTGAGAACACGAGAACCGGACGGACCGGTCGCGAAGCGGCCGGACAAGCGAGAGCACGAAAGCCAGGGGAGAGGGAAACGCGGGATGGGCGTCGCACTACAGGTGGTCTACATCGTGCTGATGTGCTTCCTCGTCCTCCTGATCGTCCGGCTTGTCATGGACTACGTCTTCCAGTTCGCCCGTTCATGGCAACCCGGTAAGGCGATGGTGGTCGTCCTTGAGGCCACCTACACTGTCACCGATCCACCGCTCAAGCTTCTGCGGCGACTCATCCCGCCGTTGCGTCTCGGGGGCGTGGCACTCGACCTGTCCTTCTTCGTTCTGATGATCATCGTCTACATCCTGATCTCCATCGTGAGCAGCTTCGCGAGGTGATGGTGGAGGAACGAGTGGACGATACGGTCTTGCCGACTGCCGACGACTACGTAGAGGTGAAGAAGAGATGCCGCTGACCCCCGAGGACGTGCGGAACAAGCAGTTCACGACCGTCCGCCTTCGAGAAGGCTATGACGAGGACGAGGTCGATGCCTTCCTCGATGAGGTCGAAGCCGAACTGACCCGCCTGCTCCGCGAGAACGAGGACCTGCGCGCCAAGCTGGCCGCCGCGACGCGTGCCGCCGCGCAGAACCAGCAGCAGGGCATGCGCAAGCCCCCGGAGCCGCAGGATCGTCCCGTCGGTCCCGGCGCGCCCGTGCCCGCCGCCATATCCGGACCGCCGGCCCCTCAGCAGCAGCAGCCGCAGATGGGTCCGCCGCAGCTGCCGTCCGGTGCCCCCGCGCTTCCCGCCGGCCCCATGCAGGGCGGCCCCATGCAGGGCGGGCCCATGGGTCCCGGCCCGATGCAGGGTGGCCCCATGCAGGGCGGACCGATGGGTCCCGGCCCGATGCAGGGCGGCCCCATGGGTCACCCGCAGCAGCAGCAGATGCAGCCGCCGCAGATGCAGCAGCCGCAGCAGGGCCCCGGTGGCGACAGTGCCGCGCGTGTCCTCTCGCTCGCCCAGCAGACCGCCGACCAGGCGATCGCCGAGGCGCGCTCCGAGGCCAACAAGATCGTCGGCGAGGCGCGCTCCCGCGCCGAGGGCCTGGAGCGGGACGCCCGCGCCAAGGCGGACGCTCTTGAGCGGGACGCGCAGGAGAAGCACCGCGTCGCGATGGGCTCCCTCGAGTCCGCCCGCGCCACGCTGGAGCGCAAGGTCGAGGACCTGCGCGGCTTCGAGCGCGAGTACCGCACGCGCCTGAAGTCCTACCTGGAGTCCCAGCTGCGTCAGCTGGAGACCCAGGCGGACGACTCGCTGGCTCCGCCGCGCACCCCGGCCACGGCCTCGCTGCCGCCGGCCCCGTCGATGGCCTCGGCGGGCGCGAGCGCGCCGTCCTACGGTGGCAACGGCGCGATGGGCGGTGCGCCGTCCATGGGCGGTGCCCCCTCCTACGGCGGCCAGCAGCAGATGTCCCCGGCGATGACCCAGCCGATGGCTCCGGTCCGGCCGCAGGCGCCCCAGCCGATGCAGCAGGCGCCGGCGCCGATGCGGGGCTTCCTGATCGACGAGGACGACAACTGAGGCGGCG
>NZ_MWIG01000532.1:0-509 GCF_002156145.1 Streptomyces sp. NRRL B-24572
CGCATCCCCCTGTCGTACGCCCAGCGCAGGCTGTGGTTCATCGACACGCTCGAAGGGCCCAGCGCCTCGTACAACATCCCCCTCGTCCTCAGGCCGGCGGAACCCCTCGACGCCGTCGCCCTGGCCGAGGCCCTCACCGACCTCTCCGACCGGCACGAGGTGCTGCGCACCCGCTACCGGAGCATCGACGGCGAACCCCACCAGGAGATCCTGCCCGCCGTCCGGCCCCCGCTCGACGTGCGGTCCGTACCCGCCGGGCGGCTCCAGGCCGCCGTCGCCGAAGCCGCCGGACACGTCTTCGACCTGGCCGAGGAGACGCCCCTGCGGGCCACCCTCGTCACCCCCGACGACGGCGGCGGACAGGTCCTCGTCCTGCTCGTCCACCACATCGCCGCCGACGGCTGGTCCACCGGCCCCCTCCTCGCCGACCTCGGCACCGCCTACCGAGCCCGCGCCGAGGACCGGGCCCCCAGCTGGCGGCCGCTGCCCGTCCAGTACGCCGACTACAC
>NZ_MWIG01000533.1:0-2740 GCF_002156145.1 Streptomyces sp. NRRL B-24572
GGCTTGGGTTCCGGCTTCGGCTCGGGCTTCGGCTCGGGCTTCGGTTCCGGCTTCGGCTCGGGCTTCGGTTCCGGCTTCGGTTCGGGGACCGTCGGGAGTTCCGGTTCCGTGCCGTACAGCATCTGCCGGAAGACCAGCGACGACTGCGGATTGTCGTCGCACTGCCAGACGCCGTGCGGACAGTAGTCGGTGATCGTGTGGTACAGCGGCTTGTGCTGCCTCATCCAGTCCAGCATGCGCCGCATGTATTCCGGGTTGTCGCCGTTCCGGAAGAGCCCCCATTCGGGATAGGAGATCTGCTTTCCGTGCTCGGCGGCGAAATCGACCTGCTTCTGGAGCCCGTACGGTTCGCTGACGTGCCGGTCGAAACTGCTCCCCGCCGGCTGGTCGTACGAATCCATGCCGATGATGTCGACGACGTCGTCACCCGGGTAGCACTCGGTCCACGGAATCGCGTCGCGGCCGCGGCTCGGGTTGAAGTCGAAACGGAACTTCTGGCCCGGCACGGAACGCATCGCGGTGACGATCCGGTTCCAGTACTTCTTCCACGCGGTGGGATCGGGGGCGCACCGGTGGGTGTAGGTGGTGCCGTTCATCTCCCAGCCGAGGACGATGACGGTGTCCCTGGCTCCCTCCTCGACGAGATGTTCGGCGAGGGTCGTGAAGTGGTGGTCGTAGTACCCGGCGGCGCCGAGCTGGAGCTGGCGGCGGACCTCGCGGTCGGAGACGTGGGCCTCGTTGCGCTCCAGCATGGGCACGTTGAGGACGAGCATCCGGTTGATCCGCTCGTTGCGCCAGTCGGCCCAGGCTTCGAGGAAGCCGGGGGTCCCCTCGATGTTCGACCAGAGGTCGCCCGGGAGGTAGGTGTGACCGACGCGGAGTTCGTGGCCGCCGAGCCATCGTTCGAGCTGCCCGATGCGGGCGACCCCGCGCCGGCCCGAGTCGAGGAAGGCCCCCATGGCGGTGGCGAGGGCCGGGTCGGGGTCGGCCGTCCTCACGGATGCGGCGGCGTGCGCGGGGGACGAGAGCACGGCTGAGCCCGTGGCGAGGAGACCGGCGGTGAACACCCCCAGCCACTTTCTCGAAGTTCTCCGGTATGCAGCTCCCATGGCCACTCCTTCGCGGTGTACGCCAATTGATGATCTGTCAATCCGATGTTCCGAAAGTATTCCTAATAAGCCGATCGTGAGCTCGGCTTCCCTCTGATCCGTAGTCCATTAGAGGATTTCATCGCCCAGTTGGGGCACCGAGATGAAGGGCCCGCCGTGCTGCGCCGTCAGCGTTTCGACACCAGCGTCCCCACCGTCCTTGTACGGCTCGACCGGAACCCCTTCCATCACGGCACGCTCGGTGCCACGCGCTCTCTGGGACGGGCCGGAATCCCGGTCCACGCCGTCATCGAATCGAGTACCAGTCCGGTCGCCCGTTCCCGCTTTCTCCGCTCGGTCCGGGTGCGCCCCGGGACGGACTCCTCCGCCGAGCTCTCCGCCCTCCTGGCCCGCATCGCGGACGAGATCACCGACGACCCGTCACATCCCGTGCTCGCCGTGCCGCTGGACGACGTCAGCGCCCTCGCCCTGGCCCGCCGCCGCACCGCACTCGCCCCGCGCTTCCTGCTGCCCGAACAGACCGAGGAGCAGCTCCTCCGGGTCGCGGACAAGGCGGAGCTCGCCGAGACCTGCGCGGGCCTGGGCCTGCCCCATCCCCGTACCGAACTCCCCGAAGGCGCCGACGAGGCCGCCGCCATGGCGTGGTCGCTCGGCCTTCCGGTGGTCGCCAAGTGGAGCCGGCCCTGGCTGCTCCCGGCCGACGGCGGGCTGCGGAGCACCACGATCGTGCGTTCCCTGGCCGAGGTTCGGGAGCTGTACGCCCGCACCCCGGAGGCCGGAAGCCGGCTGCTGCTCCAGGAACTGCTCCCGGCGGGCCACGACCTCGACTGGTTCTTCCACGGGTACGTGGACTCCGCGGGCCACTGCTCGACCGGGGGGACCGGGCGCAAGGAGCGGTCCTGGCCGGACGGCGCCGGGCTCACCGCCTCCGGCCGCTGGACGGCGAACCCGGTCGTCGACCGGACGGCCCGCGAGCTCCTCGACGCGCTGGACTACCGGGGCGTGTGCGACCTGGACTTCCGGCTGAACAGGGCGACCGGCGCGTACCACCTGCTCGATTTCAACCCCCGGCCCGGCGCCCAGTTCCGGCTCTTCACCGACCCGGACGGCCTGGACGTGGTCCGGGCACTGCACCTGGACCTCACCGGCCGCCCCGTACCGCCGCACTCCCCCGCGTACGGCCGCCGGTTCCTGGTCGAGAACTACGCGGCGCTCTCCCTGCTCGCCTCCCCGCGCCGCCGGTACGCGCCCGAGCCCGGCGGCACGCGGGGGCGGACCGAGTGCGCCTGGTCCGCCGCCGACGACCCGCTGCCCGCGCTCGCCATGGGCTGCGCATGGCTCGCGCACCTGCTGCGCAAGGCGCTGACCGCGCTGCACCGGGCGCTCCTGGCCCGCCGGACGGACCCGGCCACCGCCCCCGCGGCGCCCCCGGCCCGTACCTCCACCGACCAGCTCACCCCCCGATGAACGCGGAAGGCACGATGTCGAAGTCGATGGACGACCTGGTGGTCGTCGGCGCCGGACCCTACGGCCTGTCCGTGGCCGCCCACGCCGCGGCCCGCGGTCTCGACCTCCGCGTCTTCGGCCGTTCGATGGAGTCCTGGCACGCCATGCCCTCCGGCATGTTCCTG
>NZ_MWIG01000534.1:0-3200 GCF_002156145.1 Streptomyces sp. NRRL B-24572
CGCCGCCTCCCGGATCTCCTCCGGGCCGTCGGTGTCGGGGAAGCCCTGACCGAGGTTGATCGACCCGGTCCTGGCGGCGAGCGCGGACATCTCGGCGAAGATCGTCGTCCCGAACTCGGCGAGGCGGCGATTGAGCAGCGGTCGTGTCATGACGGCCATCCTGGGGCCAAGCCGTCCCGGCGCCAAGCCCGCCTGGCGGCCGAGCCGTCCCGGGGCCGAGCCCGTCCCGTGGCCAAGCTCTGGACTTCCTCAAGTGCGCTTTGACGGGATGTCGGACCGGGCATCCCCCTCGCACAGAAGAACGGGGGTAGTACAGATGGAAATCGTGATCTTCATCGTCTTCGCACTGGTGGTCATCGGACTGTTCTCCGGCAGCAGGAAGTCGGGGGGCCGCAAGCGGCGTGGCGGGCGCAAGGGCGGCGGCAGCAGCTGGGCCGACGGTGGTGGTGGGGGCGGCTGTGGCAGCAGCTCCTGCGGTTCGGGCGGCTCCTGCGGGTCCGGTTGTGGTGGCGGAGGCTGCGGTGGCGGCAGCTGATTGAACAAGTGAGCTGTTGGGGCCCCGAAGGGGTTGGAAAACACGGCAAGTTGGGTAAAAACGCTGCGAGTCGCCCGGCGCACATGGTTCTCTCGCTCCTGACAGAGACAGCCCTCGGACCGTGTGTGGACCCGAGCCGGCGATCCCCCACTCCCGCAGAACCTTCTCCGGGGCGCCCCCGGCCCACCCGTCAAACCGTGTTTGCGGAGCCGACCCATGCTCACCACCCTGAAAACCTCCTACACCGATACGCGCGCGGCCGATCTGGCCTGGGCCCTCGGGCGCGAGCCGCTGCCCGCGCTCGCCGTGCTCGATCTCGAACTCTCCGGCGCCAAGCTGCAGTTGAGGCTGCTCGGCGCCTCCCACCAGGTCCTCCTGGAGGAGGAGGGGCGCCACTGCTCGGAGACCGTGGCCTGCATGCCCGGCAGCAGCACCCCGCTCCCGCTCGGCGTCTCCAAGCGCGTCGGCGAATGGGAGTACGAATTCGCGGCGCGCGTCGAGACGATGTCGCAGGGCTCCTTCGCGGGTCGTGCGCAGGAGCTGCTCGCGCTCGTCACCGACCACCCCAACGGGCTGGCGGGGACCTTCCCGGGCTCCCCGTACGCCTTCACGGCGATGCTCGCGCAGCGTCACGAGGGTCAGGTGCGGTGGCGCACCTGGCACGCCTACCCGCAGGAGGGGCAGTTGGTGGTGACCAGGACCCGGATCGGCGCACGTATGCCCGCAACGCTCTGATGCGCTCTCCTGGAGCCCCATGTGCACTCGTGTGGGTGACAAAGGGTGTGACGGTCGTGACGTAGCGTTACGGCATGATCGAGCCGACCGTGACCATGCCACCCAAGAGGGTGCGCCGGCCGCCTGCGCGGCGGTCCGTGCGGCCGCCTCGCGAGGCGGTGCGGTTCCCGGTCCTCGCGGTCGTCTTCGTCTGCGCCGCCTGCGGCCTGGTCTACGAGCTCGAACTGGTCGCCCTCGCCTCCTACTTGATCGGCGACTCGGTCACCCAGGCCTCCGTCGTGCTCTCCGTGATGGTCTTCGCGATGGGGGTGGGCTCGCTCCTCGCCAAGCGGCTGCGCTGCCGTGCCGCCGTCGGCTTCGGCCTGGTCGAGGCCGGGCTCGCGCTGATCGGCGGCTGCTCGGCGATGGTGCTGTACGCGGCCTTCGCCTGGCTCGGCGAATCGCGGTACGTGCTCGTGGCGTTCTCGCTCGCGATCGGCGTGCTCATCGGCGCCGAGATCCCGCTCCTGATGTCGCTCATACAGGGGGCGGGACGGGCCTCCTCCCGGGCTTCCTCCCGTGGCTCCTCCCGGGCTTCCTCCCCGGCGGAGGCCCCTGCCGGGGACGGCCCTTCCGGGCGACCAGGGCGGCAGGCCACGCTCGGGGAGCAGGACGACGCCGCCGGGACGGTCGCCGACCTCTTCGCCGCCGACTACGTCGGCGCGCTCGTCGGCGGCCTCGCCTTCCCGTTCCTGCTGCTGCCCTGGCTCGGCCAGCTCACCGGCGCGCTCGTCACCGGCGCGGTCAACGCGGTCGCGGGCGGCGGCCTCGTCCTCTGGGTGTTCCGCCGCGACCTCACGGACCGGTCCCGCGCCCTGCTCGTCGCCGTGAACCTGTGCGTCCTGACCGTCCTCGCCACCGCGACCGTCCTCGTCGACGACTTCGAACAGGCCGCGCGCCGGGCCGTGTACGGGGAGCGGGTGCGGGTCGCCGTCCACACCGACCTCCAGGAGGTCGTGGTGACTGGGGGCCGCGAGGAGCCGCCCGACCTGTTCCTCGACGGACGCCTCCGGGTGTCCGGCCGGGACGAGTACCGCTACCACGAGGCCCTCGTCCATCCCGCGATGAACGGCGCGCACGCGCGCGTGCTGATCGTCGGCGGCGGCGACGGCATGGCCGCCCGCGAGGCCCTGCGCTACGACGGGGTCGGCTCCGTCACCGTCGTCGAGCTCGACCCGGGGGTCGTCCGCCTCGCCCGTACGGACCCGGCGCTCGCCACGCTCAACGCACAGGCCTTCCGCGACCCGCGCGTGCACGTGGTCTACGCGGACGCGTTCAACTGGCTGAGGGGCTCCGCCGATCGTCTGCAGGAACGGTACGACGTGGTGATCTCCGATCTGCCCGACCCCGGGATCACCCCCAGCACCAAGCTCTACTCGGAGGAGTTCTACGGTCTGGTGGCCCAGGTGCTCACGGAGTCCGGACGGTTCGCCGTGCACGCCGGCTCGGTCACCGGCCGGCCCCGCACCTACTGGACCGTCGACGCCACCCTGCGCGCCGCCGGGTTCGCGACCCGCCCCTACAGCGCGTGCGGCCGCACCCCCGGCTTCGCCGCAGGACCCGACCGCACCAGTGGCGCGGAGCGGGGGCCGGAGGACTGGGGCTTCCTCCTGGCCGTACGGGGCGACCGGCCGCCCGCCCTCCGCCTCGCCCCCGACGCGCCCCGGCTGCGCTCGCTCGACGCCGGGACCCTGGAGGGCGCGGCGCGCCGCGCCGAACGCACCCGGGGCGCCGAACCGCCGCCCTCGACCCTGGTGCACCCCCGGTACGGGGCCTGACCCGCCCGCCGGGTGCACGGGTACGGGGCCGGCCCGCCCGCCGGGTGCACGGGTACGGGGCCGGCCCGCCCGCCGGGTGCACCGGTACGGGCCTGACCCGCCCGCCGGGTGCA
>NZ_MWIG01000535.1:0-3265 GCF_002156145.1 Streptomyces sp. NRRL B-24572
GCAGTGAACCGGGCGTAAGGGCTCCGGCGGGGGCGGGCCGGGGGCGCGCGGGCCGCGCGGGACCGGGGACGCGACGGCGCGGGGGCTCCTTGGGGGGCACTGCTCGGTCACCTGCCGAAGGGTTCAGTCGGTGCGGGTACTGGCGTTGTCCGTGCCTGGCCGATGCCGGTGGGGCCCGGGCTGGTGGGGGCTGAGCCGGTCGAGCCCGTATCGGTGTTCGTGGCCTGGGGTGTGCTTGTGGCGCTGCCGGAAGTACGGGGGGCCGTCGCCGTGCCGGTCCGTGCGGCCGTACTCCCGGGAGTACCGGTGTTCGTCGGGCGCTTCGGCTTCGGCTCGGGTTTCGGGGTCGGCTTGGGGGCGACCGCCACCGAGGGTTCGCCCAGGACCTTGCCGTCCGGGCCCAGGAAGGCGGGGCTGCCGCCCGGGACCATGCCGAGTTCACGGGCCCGCCGCTCCAGGGCGTCGGGGGCCGCGTAGTCGTCGACGTCCCGCTGGAGCGCCTGCTCCTCGTCGGTGAGCTCGGTGGTCTTGACCTTGAGCTCGTTCAGCTTGAAGGAGCCCTGGTTGAGGGCCGAGTTCAACAGGAGCAGGGAGATGAGGCCGCCGCCGAGCAGCACGAAGACGAGCAGGACGAAGGGGGTGCGGGCGGCCGAGCTCGGCCCGGACGGCATGAGCCGGCCGAGCCGCGCGGCCCGCCCTTTGAGGGGCCCCTTCGCCGTGCTCACGGGACGTCTTTCCGGATGCGCTCGACGCCCCGGAGCCGGGCGGGGGCGGCGCGCCGGTTCTCGGCGACCTCCTCCTCGGTGGGCAGCTCGGCACCACGGGTGAGCAGCTTCAGCCGGGGCTGGTACTTCTCGGGGACGACCGGGAGGCCGGGCGGCGCGGTGGTCGCCGCGCCGGCCGCGAAGACGCCCTTGACGATCCGGTCCTCCAGGGACTGGTACGAAAGGACGACGACCCGGCCGCCGACGGCGAGGGCCTTCACGGCCGCCGGGATGGCCTTCTCGACGCTGTCGAGCTCGTGGTTGACCTCGATGCGCAGGGCCTGGAAGGTCCGCTTGGCCGGGTTGCCGCCGGTGCGCTTGGCCGCCTGGGGCAGGGCGTCGCGGATGAGCTCGACGAGCCGGGCGCTGTTGGTGAAGGGCTCCTTGTCGCGCTCGCGCACGATCGCGGAGACGATCCGCTTGGCCTGCTTCTCCTCGCCGTACGCGCGCAGGATCCTGACCAGCTCGCCCGCCGGGTAGGTGTTGAGGACCTCGGCCGCGCTGATGCCGGTCGTCTGGTCCATGCGCATGTCGAGCGGGGCGTCCTGGGCGTAGGCGAAGCCGCGGTCGGCCTCGTCCAGCTGCATGGAGGAGACGCCCAGGTCGAAGAGGACTCCGTCCACCTCGGGGATGCCGAGCCGGTCGAGGACCTCGGGCAGCTCGTCGTACACGGCGTGGACGAGGGTGGCCCGGTCGCCGTACGGGGCGAGCCGCTCGCCGGAGAGCCGCAGGGCCTCCTTGTCGCGGTCGAGGGCGACGAGCCGCACCTCGGGGAACCGCTGCAGGAGGGCCTCGCTGTGGCCGCCGAGGCCCAGGGTGCAGTCGACGACGACCGCTCCGGGGCGCTCCAGGGCGGGGGCCAACATGTCCAGGCACCGCTGGAGCATCACCGGGACGTGTCGGTCGTTGCTCAATGCGCCCTCTCAGATCCGGCGCGGAGGCACGTACCGCGGGAGAGGCCGAGCCGTAGGTACCGCCGCACACACGGGGGAGAAACCGCGGAAATCGCTCGTTGTCTCCGTGAACTTCGCGTCACTTTAGTCCACGGGACGCGCCGGTCAATCAACCGACTGGCGTGCCGCGCGACCCGGAGAGCCCCCATCTGTGGATTAGCTCACAACAAGACTCATTGATGTTCTTTGTCCCCTCTCACAGCGGGCCGGAAAGGGGCGTGACCATTACCGTCGGAACCATGTCGACCTCCGCGCACCCCTCCGCCGACGCCATACGCACCGGCCCCACGGTCACCGACCGTCTCGTCGAGGCCAACGAACGCTACGCCGCCGAGTTCACCGACCCGGGAATGGACGCGCGGCCCGTGCTGCACGTCGCCGTCGTCGCCTGCATGGACGCCCGGCTCGACCTGCACGCGGCCCTCGGCCTCGAACTCGGCGACTGCCACACCATCCGCAACGCGGGCGGCGTGGTCACCGACGACGTGATCCGCTCGCTCACCATCAGCCAGCGGGCCCTCGGCACCCGCAGCGTGATGCTGGTGCACCACACGAACTGCGGTCTCGAATCCCTCACCGAGGACTTCCGGCACGAGCTGGAGGACGAGGTCGGCCAGCGCCCGGCCTGGGCGGTGGAGGCCTTCCGCGATGTCGACCAGGACGTCCGGCAGTCGATGCAGCGGGTCCGGACCTCCCCCTTCCTGCTGCACTCCGACGACGTCCGCGGCTTCGTCTTCGACGTGACGACCGGCCTCCTGCGCGAGATCGACCCGTCTTAAACCAGCAACTTAAACCGCCAAACCCTGGCATTTCCCCTGTACTTGTCCGCATGCAAGTGACAGGTCCGGCCACGGCAACAACAATGCTCGGACGACAGTTCCGAAAGGCCGAGGAGGGCCGGGGTGACGACCTATGACGATCGAGCGAGCCTCGCTGATCTGACCACCACTGTGGAGCGAGTCCGCCGATCGGTGGAGAGCGTGATCGAGGGCAAGCCCGAGGTCGTACGGCTTTCGCTGACCGTCTTGCTCGCCGAGGGACACCTCCTCATCGAGGATGTCCCCGGCGTCGGCAAGACCATGCTCGCCAAGACGCTGGCCCGGTCCATCGACTGCTCGGTGCGCCGCATCCAGTTCACGCCCGACCTGCTGCCCTCGGACGTCACCGGCGTGTCGATCTTCGACCAGCAGCGCCGGGACTTCGAGTTCAAGCCGGGCGCGATCTTCGCCCAGATCGTGATCGGCGACGAGATCAACCGCGCCTCGCCGAAGACCCAGTCCGCGCTCCTCGAGTCCATGGAGGAGCGCCAGGTCACGGTCGACGGCCAGACGTACGAGCTGCCCAGCCCGTTCATGGTCGTCGCCACCCAGAACCCGGTCGAGATGGAGGGCACCTACCCGCTGCCCGAGGCCCAGCGCGACCGCTTCATGGCCCGGGTCTCCATCGGCTACCCGAGCGCCGAGGCCGAGCTCCAGATGCTCGACGTGCACGGCTCGGTCTCCCCGCTCGACGACCTCCAGCCGGTCGCCCACGCCCACGACGTCCTCA
>NZ_MWIG01000536.1:0-2447 GCF_002156145.1 Streptomyces sp. NRRL B-24572
CGGCTCTCCCCCGTGGGCACGGGCTTGGCGTCCAGGTCGCGGAAGAACTTCTTCATCGCCTCCCCGGCCGCGGGCATCAGGCCGACGAAGCCCAGGGCCTTCTGCGCGGTCGTGGGCTGCTTCGCCGGCCGTCCCGCCAGCCAGTCGCCCGGGTCGCGGAAGACCACGACCTCGCCCCTGTCGGGTTCCGAGCCGAACCACGGGGTGAGCTTGTCGACCAGCACCCGGTCGTCCACCTGGAGGGTGTTCTGCATCGAGCCCGACGGGATCAGGAACGCCTGGAGCAGGAACGTCTTGATCAGGAAGGCCAGTACGAGGGCGATCCCCGCGAGGAACGGCAGCTCGACCCAGAGGGGGCGGCGTCGTTTCTGGGTACGGCCCGATGCCGGGGCGCCCTCGTCCGGAGGGTTCCCCTCCGCGTCGGATAGCTCCTCGGTCGCCAAGTCGCTCATGTCCACCCTGACTTCGTCGTGTCTCCGTTGACCTGTGTCGTCTGCACGGACCCTATGCCCCGGGGGTGTACGGGAGGTGGCCGTCGACCGCTCTTCACTCCGTACGGGTGACCCGGCGGCCCGCCGTCAGGAGGCCGGCTGGTCGCGATCCTGCTGAGCAAGGAGGTAGCCGGCCTGGAAACGGCTCTCCGCGCCCAGGGCGGCCATCACATCGGCGACGTGGCGGCGGCAGCTGCGGACCGACAGGCCGAGGCGGCGGGCGATCGCCGCGTCGGTGAGGCCCTCCGTGAGCAGGCGGACGATGGTCTGCTTCAGCTCGTCGGAGATGTCCATGATGGTCTGCCGGTCCCACTCCGTCTCGAACGGCAGGGCCTCCAGCCACAGCCGTTCGTACGCCCCCACCATGAACGCGACCACGTGCGGTTCACGGATCAGGACCGCCGCGTGCGGGTCGTCCGGCACCGGGATGACCGCCGTCGCCCGGTCGAAGACGAGCATGCGCATGAACTCGTCGTCCAGGGTGCGGACCTGGGCGCCCAGCCGGCCGACCCGCTCCACATAGGCGCAGGTTCCCGAGGAGAAACGGGCCGTGTGCTGGTACAGGACGCGCATCCGGACGCCGCGGCGCAGGAGTTCCTCGTCCCGGGCCACCGCCTCCTCCAGGACCTCGGCGCGCCGGCCGCCGCCCGGCTGCGCCGTCATGACCTCGCGCTCACAGGTCCGGCCCAGCTCCGTGATGGCCTCCCGCACCGCGCGCAGGTCGGTGAGCAGCTCCACGTACTCCGCCTGCCGCAGGTGCGTGAGCCGGAGCAGGTGGGACTCGTACAGCGGCATGAAGGCCATCAGCTGTTCGCGGGTGCGCTCCATGTGCTGGCGGCGGGCCCGCATCTCGCGTTCCAGCGGTCCCAGGGTGCGCTGGACGGCCTCGTCCGGTGCCACCGGGAGCACGGCCCGCTCCGGGGTCCGGCGCAGCAGGCCCATGTCGAGGAGGGCCGAGACGGCCGACTCCACCCGGGCGGGCGGCAGGTCCAGTTCCGCCGCGAGGTCGGCGGGGTGCGCCGGCGGGTGGGCCGGGTCCCGGGCCAGGAGACAGGTGTAGACGCGGGTCAGGGGGTCGTCGGGGGAGTTCTCGGTGGTCTCCGAGAGGGGCGCGGGAAGGGCCGCTGGAAGGGGCGCGGAGATCGGTGGGGCCGCTGCGGCGATCGCGGCCAAGGCCGTGGTTTCCGGCGTCTCGGCGTCGCCATGAGCCCGCTCGATGTCTGGTATCGCCACCCTTACCCCCGTTTGTGACAGCGTCCTCTTGCTGCCATGCAGCCTAATGAGCCATGCACTCCGCCCCATAGTCATGCCGTCGTCGATACGTTCGTACCACCGCCCACAAGGTCAAAGCGCACCAAGCTCGCACAGCCCGCGAAGCTCGTAAGCAACTGCAGAAATCCATGAATCACCCACTCCTTGCGGAAGCGGAAAGAGAGCACACGACATGAAGCGGCGGATCCGCACCACCCTCCTCACCACCCTGGTCGTCGGCCTCGCCGGCCTCGGCACCGTCACCGCCGAGCGGATCACCGCCGGCACCGACGACACCGGCTGGGGCGCGGCCGTCCTCACCGGCGCCTACGACACCGGCTGGGGCGCCCCGGCCGCCGGCGCGGGCACCGACGACACCGGCTGGGGGTGACCCGATGACCCTGCTCGACTGCACCCTGCGCACCGGCGGACGGCTCACCGGCGGATCCGTACCCCTCGCGCTGGCCGCCGACTACCTCGCGGTCTGCGCGCGGCTCGGCATCGACGTCATCGAGCTGGGCAGCGTCCACGACCCCGCCGACCGCTCCGCCCCGCGCGGCGCGCTGCTGCCGGTCCCGCTCCCCGAGCGCTACGGCCCCCGTTTCTCCGTCCTCCTCGACGCCGCCCGCCTGCCCGCCACGGACGCCGCCGCCACGGCCTCCGCCGGGCGGATCGCCGACGCCCTCGCCGCCGGGCCCGTCTCCG
>NZ_MWIG01000537.1:0-5531 GCF_002156145.1 Streptomyces sp. NRRL B-24572
GGTGGGGTGGGCGTGACGCAACGTTATCGACGGGATGAGGGAAGTGTCCGACGGATGCGCGATTTTCACCCGGAAGGGAGAGTTTCGGAACAGGTGATGGACGATCGGCTTCCGGCTCCGTCGGCTGGTCGGACCGTCGTCCGTACGGGAGGATCCGAATGATGCGGTACTCCCTCCGGGGGCCTCGCCGGGGCCCCGCCCTCCTGGCGACCGCGGTGGCGCTGGCCACCGTGGCGGCCTGCTCGAACGGCTCTCCGTCCACCCCGTCCGCCACGGGCTCGTCCGCGAGCGCCACGCCCACGAGCACCCCGCCGCCGAGCCCGACACCGAAACCGACGCCGACGCCCACGAAGAACTACCCCCTCTCCACCGCGCCGCGCACGATCCCCTCCGTCGGTGCCCACGAGGCCGCCCGCGGCCCCGGCTGGAAGCCCGTGCCCACGGGCGGGGTCGTCCTCGCCGCGAACAGCGAGGCCCTCGCCGACGAGGGCCGGCTGATCGCCGGGGAGCTCGGCATCCCGTACCGGGGCGCCGCCACGGCCGGACCCGGGGACGTCGAGCTGGCCCTGGGCGGGACGGGCGCCCCCGAGTCGTACGCCCTGACGGTCACGGGCGGCCGCGTCCGGATCGCGGGCCCCGACGAGGCCGGGGTCTTCTACGGCACCCGCACGCTCAAGCAGTCGGTCAGGGCCACCGGCGCGATGCCCGAGGGCACGGTCACCGACCGGCCGGCGAAGCCGCAGCGCGGCCTGATGGTCGACATCGCCCGCAAGTACTTCACCGCCGCGTGGATCGAGGACCGCATCCGAGAGATGAGCGACCTGAAGCTCAACCAGCTCGGGCTGCACTTCTCCGACGACCAGGGCTTCCGGATCGAGTCCGACAGCCACCCCGAGGTGGTGTCGGCGGAGCACCTCACCAAGGCCGAGGTCCGCCGGATCCTCGCCCTCGCGGCGAGCCGCCACGTCACGGTGATCCCCGAGATCGACTCGCCGGGACACCTCGGCGCCGTCATCGCGGCCCACCCGAACCTCCAGCTCGTCAGCGCGAGCGGCCGGACCCCGCGCGGGACCGTCGACATCTCGAACCCGGACTCGGCGAAGATCGTCGACGAGCTGCTGCGCGAGTACACCCAGCTCTTCCCCGGGGCGTACTGGCACCTCGGCGGCGACGAGTACGTCGCCCTCATGTCCAAGAACCCCGAGGCGAGCTACCCGAAGCTGGCGCGGGCCGCGGTCGCGAAGTACGGGCCCTCCGGCCGCGTCCAGGACCTCGCCACCGGCTGGCTCAACGACCGCGCGGCCGTCGTCCGGCCCACCGGCAAGACCCTCAAGGCCTGGAACGACGGCTTCTACACGGGCGGGGTGGTCGGCCCCGACAAGGACATCGAGGTCGAGTACTGGACGGGCCGCGAGATCGGCGCGCGGCTGCCGGCCTCGTACCTGAGCGCGGGCCGCAAGCTGATCAACCTCAACGACGACTACCTCTACTACATCCTGGGCGAGCCGAATAAGTTCCCCTACCCCACGGGCCGCCGCATCTACGAGCAGTGGACCCCGCGCGTCCTGCGCGGCTCCACCCCCGTGCCGGCCCGGTACGACCCCCAGATCCTCGGCGGCCGGCTCGCGGTCTGGTGCGACCTGTCCCGGGCCCAGACCCAGGCCCAGGTGGCGACCGGCATCCACCTGCCCCTCGCGGCCCTCGCCCAGAAGGTCTGGGACCCGTCGACACCGACGCTGACCTGGGAGCAGTTCAGGGCGCTGGCGGCGAGGGTGACCTGACTTCCGTCGTGGACGCGATCGGTCCGGATCGCGTACGTTCCCCCGGCGGCGGCCGAGTGGCCGCCGCGCGTTCCTGGGGGGAACCCATTGCTCACGCTCAAGAATCCGAACGGCCTCGCGAGAGCCGTCGTGGCCCTGCTGGCCGGAAACATCTTCTTCGACGTCCTGCTCGGTCTGTTCGAGGCCCGCTGGCTGATGGCCGACGCGATGCCCTACGCCTTCGATCCGGCCGTGTTCGGGTCGGTCGACCTGAACGTGGCCTACAGCATGTCGTTCACGCTGTTCGTGGCGACCGTCGTCGTCTTCATCATCTGGTTCCACCGACTGCGGAACAACGCCGAGGTCTGGGCCGGCGATCTGCAGGGCCGGAAGCCCGGCTGGGCCATCGGGGGCTGGTTCGTCCCGATCGGCAATCTCTGGATCCCGCGGGTGATCGCGGTCGACATCTGGCGGGCCAGCCGCTGGGAGCCGTACGCCGCCGACGGCAAGAGGGAGCTGACGCTCCTGGACGCCTGGTGGTCGTTCTGGATCGCCGACTGGGTCATGGACAGGGTCGCCACACAGCTGTACAGGCGTGCCGAGACGCCGGAGGCCTATGACACCGCCGCCGCCTGGTCCCTTGCGGGCTACGTCGTCGACATCGTCGCCGCCGTCCTCGCGATCCTCGTCGTCCGGCGTCTGACCTCTATGCAGACCGCCAAGGCCACTGGCATGATTCCGGCCGCGCAGTGACGAAAAAGCGCCCCTCGGCGCAGTAGTGGAAGTACTGCGTCCGCATCGGGTGGCGAGGAGGCGTCCATGACGTCGGGGAACGGCCGGAGCCTGCTGGAACTGATCGACGGGGCCGAGGAGCGGGGGCTGGCCGCGGCCGGACTCGCCTGCCTCGACCGCTGTCTGCCGCTGCTCGCTCCCGACCGGGCCGACGCCCTGCGCCCCGTGTGGGCCGCCGTCGCGCGCGGCGACGGGGCCGCCTGGGGCGAGGCCGTAGCCAAGGCCCGCGTGGAGCTCGACGTCGAGGGCACGGAGGACGCCGAGGCCGTACGCACCATGCTCGCGCAGGCCCCGGCGGCCTGGACCGCCGAGGGCCTGCGCGCCTGGGCCGGCGACTGCTCCGTCGCGGCGCTCGCCCTGCACGGGCGGTACGACGCGGCCGGGGTGCCCGACGGGCTCGTCGAGCGCTGCCGGGCCGGGGACGCGGACGGTGCGGGCCCGCTGCTCGCGGGGGAGCTCCGCCGCCAGCAGGCCGTCCTCGAAACGGTCGCCCACGGCCCGACCGGACTGCGCCGGGCACGTGAACTCTCCGTCGAGGGCGGCCGGGTGCTGCGCGCGGTCGTGTCGCGCAGGGCCCGCACCGCCTGACGCGCGCGGGGCTCGGGCCGCCTGACGCGCACGGGGATCAAGCCGCCGGGCCCGCGCCACGCTGACTCCCGCGGGGATCAAGCCGCCGGGTCCGCATCCTGCTGACTCCCGCGGCCTCGGGCCGCAGGGCCCGCACCGCCTGACCGTCCGGATCTACGCCTCCGGCGCCTGGATCGCGACCGAGGCGATCGTCTCCGCGATCTCCCGTTCCGCCGTGGCCTTGTCCAGGCCGAGCCCGCTCAGTACGCCCTGCCCGTCCTCGTGTTCCAGCAGGGCGAGCAGGATGTGCTCGGTGCCGACGTAGTTGTGCCCGAGGCGCAGGGCCTCGCGGAACGTCAGCTCCAGGACCTTCTTCGTGTCCGCGTCGAACGGGATCAGCGCCGGGATCTTCTCGGCCCGCGGCGGCAGCGTCGGGGTCACCGCGGTGCGCACCGCCTCCGCCGTCACCTCGTGCCCGAGCAGCCACCGCATGGCGAGCGACTCGGGTTCGGCGAGCAGGCCGAGGGCGAGGTGACCGGTCGTGACCTGATCGTTGGCGGCCGTCCGGGCCTCCTCCTGCGAGGCCACGACCACCTTGCGGGCGCGCGGGGTGAAGCGGCTGAACCCGGCGTTCGGGTCCATCGTGGAGGCGTCGGGCTCCTTCGGCACGAAGCGCTTCTGGGCCGCCTGGCGGGTGACGCCCATGCTGCGGCCGATGTCGGTCCAGGAGGCGCCGGAGCGCCGGGCCTGGTCCACGAAGTGGCCGATGAGGTGGTCGGCGACGTCGCCGAGGTGGTCCGCCGCGATGACCGCGCTGGAGAGCTGCTCCAGGGAGTCCGGGTGGACCTTCTTGATGGCTTCGATGAGTTCGTCGAGACGGACAGGGACATTCAGGCCGACTGGATTCGTCATGAGGCAACCTTAGGTTGACACTCCTCCACTGTCAACCGTTGGTTGACACTCGAAGGGCGTATGACTCCCCGGGAGGTGAAAGGTCACCAGAAAGAGTGAGAAGAAGGGGGAAATGGGAGACGACCGGGGCCGCCACCCCCCACAGGAGAGGCCCCGGTCGTCGTCCGCGGAGCCGCAGCACGGCTCCGTACTCCTATCAGCGCCAGTGGTGCGTTTTCTGTCACACCCTCCCGGGCCGCCCGGAGGTTGCAAGTTGCACAAAGACCCCTGACCGCGTGGACGTGACGCGGCGACACCACGTAGCGTGCAGGTGCGCGAGGCGGCGTGGCGGTGGTGACCAGCCGCGATGACGCGGGCGCGGCCACGTCACCGACGAACAGGGTTTGGGGAGTGCTGGGGGACGACGCGGAGCTGACCGCCGCGGTGCTCGCTGCGCAGGACGGGGACGAAGACGCCTTCCGTACCGTCTACCGCGCCGTGCACCCCCGGCTGCTCGGCTACATACGCACGCTGGTCGGCGACGCGGACGCCGAGGACGTCGCCTCCGAGTCCTGGCTCCAGATAGCCCGCGACCTCGACCGCTTCGACGGCGACGCGGACCGGTTCCGCGGCTGGGCGGCCCGGATCGCCCGCAACCGCGCCCTCGACCACATCCGGATGCGCGGCCGCCGTCCCGCCATGGGCGCCGACGAGACCGAGCTCGCCGACAAGCCCGCCGACTCCGACACGGCCGGCGAGGCCCTGGAGGCCCTCGCCACCGGCGACACCATGCACCTGATCGCCCAGCTCCCGCAGGACCAGGCCGAGGCCGTCGTCCTGCGCGTCGTCGTCGGCCTCGATGCCAAGAGCGCCGCCGACACCCTGGGCAAACGCCCGGGCGCCGTGCGCACCGCCGCGCACCGGGGGCTCAAGAAGCTCGCCGAGCTCCTCGGGGTCGACGGGCAGGACGACGGCGCGGGAACCGTCGTCCCCCTGGACGGCGTCCCTCCGCAACGCGGTCGCGCGCCGGGGTCCGTGGCCCCCGGCGGTGTGACGCAATCACGTCCGCGTACGCAGAAGGACATGTGATGGCCGACGAGCGGTACCAGTGGCTCGATCAGGAGGCCGCGGAGCGGTTGCTCCGCGGCGAACCGGTCGAGGCCCTCGACGACCGCGCGCGTTTCCAGGCCGAGCGCCTCGCCGAGGCCCTCGGCACGGCCCGTATCCCGGCCGTCCCGCCGGCCGCGCGCACCGAACTGCCGGGCGAGGCCGCGGCGCTCGCCGCCTTCCGCAAGGCCACCGCCGAGCGCGCCGCCGCCGCGTCCGCAGTGGCCGCGTCCGCCGCTGCCGCCGCGTCCGCCGCCGGATCGTCCGCTGCTACCGCGTCCTCCGCTGCCACCGCGGCCGCCGGTCGCGCCACCGTCGCCGAGCTGGGCCGGGTGCGGCTCGCGCCCGTCACCGCCCCGGCGCGCCGCTGGGGACGTTCCATGCGGTACGGACTGGCCGCCGCGGTCGCCGCCG
>NZ_MWIG01000538.1:0-4278 GCF_002156145.1 Streptomyces sp. NRRL B-24572
GCCCGCCGCCCACACCGCCGCGTCCCCCTCCCCGGGGACCCGGCGGTGTGGGCGGCGGGCGTGGCGCTCGGCCGGGAGCTCGCCGACGTGCAGCTGCGCGGCGCGCTCAGCGGGACGAGGCCCCGGCTGCCGGGCGGGCGCCGGCCCTATGTGCGGGCGGCGGTCCCGGCGCGGCCGACGACGATCTCGTACGACTCCGGGGCCGAGGCGCTCGACGTCGGCGGGGGCCTCGTCTCCCCCGTGCCGGCGGAGGCCTGGGAGTACCGGGTCGGCGGGGTGCGGGTCCTGGAGCAGTGGTTCGCGCACCGGACGGCCCCGGCGGAGCCCGGTTCCCTGGAGGCGATCGGGCCGGCGGCCTGGCCGCAGGAGTGGACCTCGGAGCTGCTCGAACTGGTCACCGTGCTCGCGCTGCTCGGGGCGCGGGAGCCGGAACGGGCGGCACTCGAGACCGGGGGCCTCGGCAGGGCGGACCTCGACGCCGCCGGAGTCCTCCTGGCCCCGTCCTGGGCCCGCCGCCCCGCTTCCGTCCTCGACCATCAGGAGGAGGGCCCGGAAGGCCAGTTCATGCTCCTGTGAGCGGCTCTCCCGTGGCCGGGGGTGCGAACGAGTCGAGGAGGCGGCCGATGGTCATCGCGAAGATCTCGTCCGCGTCGACGGGGGCGGCGGGGGCCTCGGCGAGCAGTCCGGCGAGGTGCGGATACCGGCCGGTCGCCACCTGCCCCATGAGGTAGGCGCCGCGCACCGCCTGCTCCTCCGCCTCGGACCAGGGCAGTCCGCGGGCCCGTTCGGCGATGGCCTGCTCGTTGGCGACGGTCGCCATGACGGTGCCGTTGACCATGGCGATCAGCTGCATCTTCAGCCCGGCGGGCGCGTCGAGCGGGGCGAGACAGCCGAGGCACCACTCCAGGAAGCGCAGGGCGTTGGGGCTGAAGCCGTAGGCGGTGGTCATCACCCGGGCCAGCCAGGGGTGGCGGTACATGATCGCGCGGGTCTGGTACGCGATGCCGGTCATGTCGGCGCGCCAGTCGCCGCTGGGCTCCTCGGGGAGCTCGTACTCGCCGCTGACCGCGTCGACCATCAGCTCGTACAGGTCCTCCTTGCGGGGGACGTAGTTGTAGAGCGACATGGTGCCGCAGCCGAGTTCGGCGGCGACGCGGCGCATGGAGACCGCGTCGATGCCGTCGGCGTCGGCGATGCGGACGGCCGCGTCCACGATGTCCCGCCGGCTGTAGGCCGGTTTCGGGCCTCGGCCCGTGCGCTCGGGCCGCGCCCAGATCACTTCCGGTTCGGCCGCTCGGCCCGCCATGGATCATCACCTCGCCCACCATCGTAGTTACGTACGCCGTACGTAGTGGGGTATGGTCGCGCCATGACGACTACGTACGCTGTACTTAGTGAAGGCCTGCGGAAGCGTTACGGCGACGTCCACGCCCTGCGCGGCCTCGACCTCGCCGTCCCCGAGGGCACGGTCTGCGGCGTCCTCGGCCCCAACGGCGCCGGCAAGACCACCGCCGTCCGCGTCCTCACCACCCTGGTCGCGCCCGACGGGGGCAGCGCGCTGGTCGCGGGCCACGACGTGGTGCGCGACCCGGCGGGGGTACGGAAGCGGATCGCGGTCACCGGGCAGTACGCCTCCGTCGACGGCGACCTCACCGGCGCCGAGAACCTGCGGCTCTTCGCCCGGCTCCTGCGCGCCCCCCGCTCCCGCGCCGACGAGCTCCTGGAACGCTTCGGCCTGACCGCGGCCGCCGGGCGGCCGGCCCGCACCTACTCCGGCGGCATGCGGCGCCGCCTCGACCTGGCGGCGAGCCTGATCGTGCCGCCGCGGGTGCTCTTCCTCGACGAGCCCACGACCGGGCTCGACCCGCACAGCCGCAACGGGATCTGGGACGCCGTACGGGAGTTGGCCGACCAGGGCACGACCGTGCTGCTGACCACCCAGTACCTGGAGGAGGCCGATCAGCTCGCCGACGACATCGTCCTGATCGACGAGGGACGGGCCGCGCAGCGCGGGACCCCGGCCGAACTGAAGGCGCTCGTCGGCAGCTACGCCGAGGTCGTCGTCGCCGCCCCGTCCTCCCTCGAAGCGGCCGCGGCCGTACTCGACCAGCTGACCGGTTCGGCGCCGGTCCTGGACGCCGAGCGGCGCACGGTCGGCGCGGTGACCACGGACACCACGCTCACCCTCCCCCGGATCGTCCGCGAGATCGACGCGGCCGGGGTCCACATCGTCGACGCCTCCCTGCGTCCGCCCACCCTCGACGAGGTGTTCCTGCGCCTCACCGACCGGAAGGAGCTCGTCGCGTGAGCGCCCTCGTGCACGACGGGACCGCCGTCCTCGGCCGCCACCTCCAGCGGATCAGGCACGCGCCCGCGATCACCGTCATGACGCAGACGATGCCGATCGTCTTCCTGCTCTTCTTCGGGTACGTCTTCGGGAGCGCGCTCGCCGCGCCCGGCGCCGAGTACCGGGCCTTCCTCGTGCCCGGCATGCTCGTGGCCACGGCGGCGGGCGGTCTGATGACGGGCATGCTCCAGGCCGCGCAGGACTCCCACCGGGGCGTCATGGACCGTTTCCGGACGCTGCCCGTGAGCCGGGCCGCCGTCCCCCTGGGGCAGGCCCTCGCCGACCTCCTCGCGAGCGCCGCCGGCACCGTCCCGCTGATCCTGGTCGGCCTCGCCATGGGCTGGCGGATCGAGGGCACGCTCCCCGAGGCCCTGGGCGCCTTCGGCCTGCTGCTCCTCTTCCGCTTCGCGACGACCTGGGTCGGCATCCTGCTCGGCCTCGCCTCGAAGAGCGAGGAGGCGGCCGGACAGCTGGGCAGCGGCGCCTTCATGCTGCCGCTGCTCTCCAACGCGTACATCCCCACCGACGGCATGCCCGGCTGGCTGCGGACGATCGCCGAGTGGAACCCCGTCTCGGCCGTCACCACGGCGGTCCGGGACCTCTTCGGGAACGCACCGGTCCCGACGGAGGCGGCCTGGCCGGTGGCCCACCCCGTCGCGGGCGCGCTGCTCTGGTCGCTCGGCCTGATCGCCGTCTTCGCGCCGCTCGCGGTGCGCAGGTACACCCGGGGGTGACGCACCCCCTGATGACAGGAGGCGCACCGGCACGGTAGGCAGGACGGTCATGAGCACCCAGCCACGCGCCCTCCCCGCCCAGCCGCTCCCCCTCGCCGGGGTCACCGTCGTCGCCGTCGAGCAGGCCGTCGCCGCGCCCTTCGCCACCCGCCAGCTCGCCGACCTCGGCGCCCGCGTCGTCAAGATCGAGCGCCCCGACGGCGGGGACTTCGCCCGGGAGTACGACACGGCCGCCCAGGGACTCGCCTCGCACTTCGTGTGGTGCAACCGCGGCAAGGAGTCGGCGGCGGTCGACCTCAAGGACCCCCGGGGCCTGGCACTCGTCCGGAAGATGGTGGCCGGCGCCGACGTCTTCGTACAGAACCTGGCGCAGGGCGCGGCGGCCCGCCTCGGCCTCGACGCCGCCACCCTGTGCGCCGCGCACCCGTGGCTGATCGCGGTGGACGTCTCGGGATACGGGGCGGAGGGACCGTACGCGCACAAGCGGGCGTACGACATGCTCGTCCAGTGCGAGGCAGGGCTCGTGTCGGTGACCGGCACGCCCGAGCAGCCCGTCAAGTCGGGGATCCCGGCCGCCGACATCGCGGCCGGGATGTACGCGTTCTCCGGCGTCCTCGCGGCCCTCGTCCGGCGCGGCACGACCGGCCGGGGCGGCCCGGTGGAGGTCTCCCTGCTCGACTCGCTCGCCGAGTGGATGGGACATCCGCTGCACCACGGGATGCACGGGGGCACTCCCCCGGCGCGCACGGGGCTCGCGCACGCGGTGATCGCCCCGTACGACGCGTACCCGACGGCGGACGGCGGTCTGGTCCTGCTCTCCGTGCAGAACGACCGGGAGTGGCGGCGGCTCGCCGAGCAGGTCCTCGGCCGGCCCGAATTGGCCGACGACCCGGAGTTCGCGACGAACACGGCGCGGGTGGCGGGGCGCGGGGCGACGGACGCGGTGGTCGCGGCGGCGCTCGCCCCGCTGACGGCGGCGGAGGCGCTGGCCCGGCTCGACGCGGCGGGCATCGCCTGCGCCCGGCTCAACTCGGTCGCGGAGCTCGCGGACCATCCGCAGCTGACGGCCCGTGACCGGTGGCGGGCGGTGGAGTCCCCGGTGGGACCGCTGCGTGCGCTGCTGCCGCCGATCGTGCTCCCGGACGCGCCGGAGCCCCGGATGGACCGGATCCCGGCGCTCGGCCAGCACCTCGTCCG
>NZ_MWIG01000539.1:0-2515 GCF_002156145.1 Streptomyces sp. NRRL B-24572
GAGCAGCTCGGCGAGGCGCTCCTCGGAGGCGAGGGACTCGGCGGCGCGGCGCTCCGCGTCGTAGGCGTTCCCGGCGGCCTCGGCGGCGTCCGCGGCGCGGGCGGCGGCAAGTTCGGCACGGGACTCGGCGCCGGCGGCCTCACGCGCGCGTTCGGTCGCGGCGCGGGCGGCCTCGCGGGCCGTGTCCCAGGCGGCGACGGTCGTCTTCTCGGCGTCGCTCGCGGCGAGGGCGGCGCGGGCCGGGTCGGCGTCGGGGGCGGTGTCGTCGAGCCAGCCGGCCCGTACGGCCTCGGCGGTCTCCTGCTCGACCTCGGCGAGCCGCTGGCGCAGGTGGCCGGCCTCGCTGCGGGCCCGCTGGGCCTCGGTGGCGGCGGCGGTGGCGTCGCGGTGGGCGGTCTCGCCGGCGTCCTGGAGGGCGGTGGAGCGTTCCTCCTCCTCCGCCGCGTGGCGCTCGCCCTCCTCGGCGGCGGCGGCGAGGGCCCGTACGAGATCGGCGGCGGCCTTGGCGCGGGCGGCCAGGGCGGGGGCGGCGTCGCGCTCGGCCTCGCGGATGGCGGCGGCCACGCGCGCGGAGCGGTCGCCCGCGGCCCGGTGGCGCAGCACCGCCTCGGCCGCCTGCCAGGCGGAGTGCAGGGTGCGGGCGTCAGTGAGTTCGCGGCGCTGGGCGGCGGCGCCCTTCTCGGCGGCGGTCAGCGCCAGGGAGGCGTGCCGGTAGGCGAGTTCGGCGGCGATCAGGGAGCTGCGGCTGCGGGCGGTCTCGGCCTCGGCGACGGCGTGCCCGGCGGAGGTGACCTGCTGGGCGAGTTCGGCGGCGCGGCCGCGTTCCTCGGCGGCGCGGGCGGAGAGCCGGCGGGCGAGGGTGCGGGTGCGGCGCTCGGCGCCCGCGTGGACCTCGCGCGCGTGGGCACGGGTTTCGGCGGCCTCGACGATCCGGCCGAGGAGGTCGACGGAACCGGCCGTGAAGTCGCGCTCGGCGGTCAGTTCGGCGCGGCGGCCGAGCTTGTTGCCGAAGCCGCCGACGAGGTCGGCGAGGCCGTCGGTGTCGCGGGTGTCGGTGACGGCGCGCAGCAGCAGGTCGGTGAAGTCGGAGTCCTTCTTGACCGCGAAGAGGCCGGCGGCCTCGCCCTCGTCGGCGTTCATCTCGCGCTGGTAGCGGAAGAGTTCGGGGTCGAGGCCGAGGTCGCCGAGGTGCTCGTTCCAGCGGTCGTGGATCTCCTCCCAGACCACCTCCAGGTGCGGGTACGCCTTTCCGGCCTCGGTGAGCGCGTCGCGGAAGCCCTTCATGGTGCGGCGGCGGCCGGTCGCTCCGGAGGCGCCCTCGGCGGGCGGGCGGACGGAGGTCGCCTCGGCGACGGGCAGGTTGTCCAGGCTGAGTCCGGGGCCGGGACGGAAGGAGTACCAGGCCTCGGCGAACTTCCGCGGGTCGTTGGAGACCTGGCGGCCGCGCCACTCGCTGGCCTTGCCGACGACGACGAGTTCGCCGGTGAGGGTGTGCTGCCACTCCAGGGCCACGTGGCCGCAGTCGTCGGCGAGGAGGAACTTGCGCAGCACGCCGGAGCTGGCGCCGCCGAGGGTGTTGCGGTGGCCGGGGAGCATGACCGAGAAGATCAGCTTGAGGAGGACGGACTTGCCGCCGCCGTTCTCCAGGAAGAGCACGCCCGCGGGGGCCGGTCGGCGCGGCGGGCCGACCGGCTCCTCCTCGAAGAACTCCGCCTGGGTGGGGGCGGGGTGGGGCACGGGCGCGCCGACTCCCCGCAGGTCCAGGACGGTGTCGGCGTAGCGTGCGCCGGCGGGACCGATGGAGTAGAGGCGGACCCGGGACAGCTCGTACATGCGGCGGACTCTCGTCGTCTCGTTCGGGTGGTGCGCGGGTTACGCGTGGAAGGGCAGGCCGGCGTCGGCGGCGAGTTCCAGGTCGTCGCCCTCGGGCGGCGGGAGGAGGGTCGCGGAGCCGTCGCTGACGGGGACGACGCCGAGTTCGAGGAGCTCGGCCATGGCGGCGGAGCCGGCCATGTCGCGGACCTGGAGCTGGTAGCGGGCGGTGGTGCGGTAGGAGCCGCCGCCCTCGTCGCCGGTGCGCTGGAGGAAGCCGGAGTCGGTGAGGAAGGCGGCCGCTTTGCCGACGATGCCGGTGGTGGAACCGGCGAGGCGGCGGGCGTCCTTCGTGGCGCCGGTGGCGCTGCGGCGGGCGTAGATCCGCCAGGCGGCCTCCAGGCCGGGGGCGTCGGAGGCCGGGTCGGTGTTCTCGCCCTGCTCCTCGGCGCGCTGCTCCAGGCGCAGGCAGGCCTGGCGTACGAAGGCGTCGACGCCGTTGACCGTGAGCCGGCCGATGTACGCGTCGTCGGCGAGGTCCTCGGGCCGGGGGAAGGCCATGGCGGCGACCGCGAGGTGGGCAAGACCGTGCAGGAAGCGGTCGGCGGAGTCCGTGTTGGCGCGGCGGGCGTAGTCGCCCATGCGGACGGCGAAGACGGAGTCCTCGCCCGCGGTGACGGCCATCCCCGCGCGCGGGGAGACC
>NZ_MWIG01000054.1:0-5747 GCF_002156145.1 Streptomyces sp. NRRL B-24572
AGGCCGGGGGTGTCCGGCGCGGGCGGCTCGCTCGCGGCGAAGGCGTGCTCGCGGCGGGTCCACCAGAGCTGCACGGCGAGGGTCGCGGTGAGGAGCGCGCCGAGGACGGCGAGGGGGCGGGGGGTGATCCGGTCGGCGGCGGCGAGCGCGAGGACCGTGGCGACGGCGAGCAGCCCGTACGGTGCCCAGCGGAAGAACTGCAGCCGGCGTTCCTCGACCGACGTCACGGTACTCGTGGTCACTTCGCCCCTCACGTACGGCACTTGTGTCACTCCCAGCGGAACCGGCGGACCGCCGCCCCGGTCAGCAGCACCGTCCACAGCGCCATCGCGCCGAGCGCGCTCCACGCCGGCCAGGCGCCGGACGCGGCCTCGCCCAGGGCCCGGGAGGCGGCGCCGAGCGGGGTGAACTCGACGATCTCGCGCAGCGTATCCGGCATCATCCGGACCGGCAGCCAGACACCCGACGTGAACATGCTGGGGAAGTAGGCGGCCGAGCCGATGCCCTGGGCGATCTTCTGGGTGCGGGAGACCGCGCAGACCGTCGCGCCGAGCGCGAGGCTGCCGGCGGTGGCGAGGAGCAGGGCGAGGGCGTAGCCGGGGAGGTTGCCGGGCAGGGCGACGCCGAAGGCGAGCCGACCGACGGCGATGACGAGCAGCGCGGAGCCGAGCCCCGCGGCCCCGTTCAGGACGAGCTGGGCGGCGAGCAGGGCGCCGGGGCGGACCGGGGTGGTGGACAGTCGGCGCAGGATGCCGCGTTCCCGGTAGCCGGCGAGGACCGGCGGCAGGGCCTGGAGGCCGGCCGTGATCAGGGCGAAGAGGACGGCGATGGGGACGTAGAGGTCGATGGTGCGCAGTCCGCCGAGGTCGGCGGAGGGCTCGCGGAAGGACGGGATGCTCCCGAGGATCACGAGGAGCACGGTCGGCGCGGCCAGCACCCAGAACAGGAAGGCGGGCTCGCGGGCGAAGAGGCGGAGTTCGGTGCGCAGCAGGGCGGCGGCGGGGCGGCTGCGAGGGGCGGCGGCGGTCATGGTGGTCACTGGTCGGCTCCGGTCAGGTCGAGGTAGGCGTCGTCGAGGGTGGCGTGGGTGACGCGCAGTCCGCGGGCGGTGATCCCGCGGCGGGCGAGGAGCTGGACGAAGGCGTCGACGGTGGCGTCGGTGCCGGTGAGCACGGTCCGGCCGCCCCGGGCGTCCACGGCGGCGGCGCCGGGCAGGGCGAGGAGTTCGGCCCGGCCGATCCGCCCGTCGTCCTCGTACGAGACGGACTTGGCGGCCCCGGCCCGGCGGATGAGGCCGGCGGGGGTGTCGAGGGCGGTGACCCGGCCGCGGTCGATGACGGCGATCCGGTCGCAGAGCCGCTGGGCCTCCTCCATGAAGTGGGTGACGAGGAGGACGGTCACGCCGCTGTCGCGTACGGACTCGACGAGCGCCCAGGTGTCGCGGCGGGCCCGCGGGTCGAGGCCGGTGGTGAGCTCGTCGAGGATCACCGCGCGCGGGTTGCCGATGAGCGCGAGGGCGATGAACAGCCGCTGTTGCTGCCCGCCGGACAGCTTCGCGTACCGCTTGCGCAACTGGCCCGTCAGGCCGAGGCGTTCGGCCAGACCCCGCCAGTCGGCGGGCCGCTCGTGGAAGGAGGCGTACAGTTCGAGCGCCTCGCGGACGGTGAGCTTGGGCTGGAGCGCGCTCTGCTGGAGCTGGACGCCGAGCAGCCGGGTGACCTCGGCGTGCCGGGCGACGGGGTCGAACCCGGCGACCCGGACGGTGCCGGCGTCGGGGACGCGCAGTCCGGCGACGCACTCGACGGTGGTGGTCTTGCCGGCGCCGTTCGGGCCGAGGATTCCGAAGACCTCCCCCTCCTCGACCGTGAACGTGACGCCGTCGGCGGCCTTGCGCCCGCCGTAGGACTTGTGCAGGTCCTGGACCTCGATCATGGGCATGACTCAAGGTTCTTCGGCGGGGCCGGCGGGCGGTATCGGCCATCGCGCTCGAAGCGCGGTCAACCGATCGGTTGATGGCCGGCTACGACCGGGCGGGCCGTCCGCAGCTCCTGCCCGGCGCCGGAAAACCACATGAGGGATGTCAGGGGCGAACCTTAGGCTCGGACCTGATGCCACCAGAACACATACCCACCGAGAACGCGGCCCCCGGCCGCTCCACCACCCGTACGCTGCTGCGCCTGTGGCCGTACGTCCGGCCGGTGCGCGCCCGCCTGGCCACGGCCGCGCTCGTCGCGATCGTCGCCTCGCTGCTCTCCATCGTCATCCCGCTCCTCCTGAAGTGGCTGGTCGACGGTCCGGTGGCGGCGGGCGACACCACCGGCGTGTGGTTCGGCGCCCTGTACCTGCTGCTGCTCGGGATCGCGGAGGCGGTCCTCTTCGGCATCCGGCGGTGGCTGGTTGCGCGGCCGCTCGCGAACGTCGAGGCGACCATGCGGGCCGACCTCTACGAGCGGCTCCAGCGCCTCCCGATCGCCTTCCACGACCGCTGGGCGTCCGGACAGCTGCTGTCGCGCGGGACGACGGACCTGATGCTGGTCCGGATGTTCCTGGCCTTCCCGCTGACCTACCTCCTGGTCAACGGCGTGACGATCCTCGCCGGCTACGTGCTCCTCCTGGCCCAGGACTGGTCCCTCGGCCTGGTGCTGCTGACGCCCGTGATCCCCCTCGTGATCGTCATCAACCTCGTCGAGGGCCGGTACGGCGTGGTGGCGCGCACGGCCCAGGACCAGGTCGGCGACCTGACGACGGTCGTCGAGGAGAGCGTCCTCGGCATCCGGATCGTGAAGGGCTTCGGCCGGCACCGCAGCCAGGCACGGGCCTTCCGCGAACTCGCCGAACAGCTCCGCGGCACGGAACTGGCCAAGGCGCGGCTGCTCGCCGTGATCTGGTCGGTCATCACCGCCCTGCCGGAACTGGCCATCGGCGCGACGCTCGTGCTCGGCACGGTGCAGGTCGCGGACGGGGACCTGTCGGCGGGCACCCTCGTCGCGTTCCTGTCGACGGCCCTGGCGCTGCGCTGGCCGGTGGAGTCGATCGGCTTCCTGCTCGCGATGAGCAAGGAGGCGGCGACGGCGACGGAACGCTACTTCGAGGTGATGGACGCCGAGGAGGAACCGGACACGGCCGACGGCGCCGGGGAGTCCGGCACTTCGGACGGGGTCCGCTTCGAGAACGTCACCTTCCGCTACCCCGACGCCCCCGACGGGGCGCCCCCCGTCCTGGACGGCATCGACCTCCACATCCGCCCGGGCGAGACGATGGCCCTGGTGGGCGGCACGGGATCCGGCAAGACGACCCTCACCGCTCTCGTACCGCGCCTGCACGAGGCGACCACCGGCCGGATCCTCCTCGACGGGGCGGACATCGCCCGCATGGAACGGGAGAAGCTCCGCTCGCTCGTCTCGATGGCCTTCGAGGAGCCGACGCTGTTTTCGGCGAGCGTCGGCGAGAACGTCCTGATGGGCGCGGAGGGAGCGGGCGACCCGGAACTGCGGCGCGCCCTGGGCGTCGCCCAGGCGGACGGCTTCGTCGACCGGCTGCCCGAGAAGGCGGACACCCAGGTCGGCGAGCAGGGACTGAGCCTCTCCGGCGGCCAGCGACAGCGCCTCGCCCTGGCCCGCGCGGTGGTCGGCAGACCCCGGTTCCTGGTCCTGGACGACCCGCTCTCGGCGCTCGACGTCCACACGGAGGCCCGGGTCGAGGCGGCCCTGCGGGAGGTCCTCAAGGAGACGACGGCCCTGGTCGTGGCGCACCGTCCGTCGACGGTGATGCTCGCCGACCGGGTCGCGCTGCTCTCGCACGGCCGGATCGCGGCCGTGGGCACCCATCAAGAACTGCTGCGCAGCAACGCCGAGTACGCCTGGCTGATGTCCGGCGAAGGGAACGAGACCCGATGACGGACACCACGAAGGGCTCCCAGGACCCCTTCGACCGCGACGACCTCCCGGCCCCCCGAGGAGCGACGGGAGCCCTGCTCCGCTCCCTCCTGGCCGGCCACCGCACACGCCTCGTGACCGTGTCCCTGATCCTCCTCCTCAGGGAGGCGGCGCTCCAGGCGGGCCCGCTGCTCGTCGCGTACGCCATCGACCGGGGGGTCCCGGCCTTCCGCACGGGGGACCAGGGCCCGCTGATCGCCCTGGCGACCGGCTACCTCCTGTGCGCCGCCCTCTCGGGCGTCCTCCAGTACACGTTCGTACGCAGCGCGGCCCGGATCAACCAGGACGTGCTCCTGGACCTGCGCGGCCGGATCTTCCGGCACGCGCAGGTGCTGAGCGTCGACTTCCACGAGCGGTACACCTCGGGCCGCCTGATCTCCCGCTCGACCACGGACGTCGAATCCCTCCGCGAACTCCTCTCGGAGGGCCTCCAGGAACTGATCGGCGTAGTCCTCTCCTTCATCTCGATCTCCCTGGTCCTCCTCTACCTGGACTGGGGCATCGGGGCAGTGGCCGTGGCCTCCTTCCTCCCCCTCTCCCTCCTGATCCGCCTCTACCGGGCACGCGCGGGCAGGGTGTACGCGGAACGCTCCACGGCCATCGCGGGCGTGATCGTCAAGTTCGCGGAGACGATGAACGGCATCCGCCCGGTCCGCGCGTTCCGCCGCGAGAAGGCGAACGACGCCGAGTTCAAGACGCTCAACCACCGCCACGAACGAAGCAACGGCGACGCACTCCTCGAAATGGCCCGCTACGTGGTGGGCTCGCGCCTGGTGGCGAACACGGCGGTGGCGGGCATGTGCCTCTGGGGCGCGTACAGGGTCGCCGCCGGAACACTCGAACTGGGCGTACTGGCCGCGGCGGTGCTCTACATGCGCCGCCTGTACGACCCGATCGACCGCCTGGGCATGTTCCTGAACTCGTACGAGTCGGCAGCGGCATCCCTCACCAAGATCGCCGGCCTCCTGGCCCAGGAACCAGGAGTCCCGGAGACGACGACCCCCCGGGAGCTGCCGGCCAGATCGGGCGGCCGCGAGATCACCTTCGAAAAGGTCAGGTTCGCCTACCGAACGGGCGGCGAGGTACTCCCCACCTTCGACCTGACGATCCCGGCAGGCCAGACGGTCGCGGTGGTGGGCGCGACAGGAGCGGGCAAATCGACGCTGGCGAAGCTCCTGGCCCGCTTCTACGACCCGACCGAAGGCCAGGTGAGACTGGACGGCGTGGACCTCCGCGACCTGGCGACCCCGGACCTCCGCCGCGGAATCGTCATGGTCACCCAGGAAGCGTTCCTCTTCTCGGGCACGGTGGCGGACAACATCGCCATCGGCCGCCCGGACGCAACCCGCACCGAGATCGAAAACGCGGCAAAGGCGATCGGAGCGCACGACTTCATCACCAGCCTCCCCGACGGCTACGACACGGACGTCCGCAAACGAGGCGGCCGCATCTCCGCGGGCCAGCGCCAACTGGTGGCCTTCGCCCGCGCCCTCCTTGCGGACCCGGCGGTCCTGATCCTGGACGAGGCGACGAGCTCCCTGGACGTACCGGGCGAACGAGCCGTGCAACGCGCCATGGACACGGTCCTGTCCGGCCGTACCGCAGTGGTGATCGCCCACCGCCTGTCGACGGTCGAGGTGGCGGACCGCGTCCTGGTGATGGAGCAGGGCAGGATCGTCGAGGACGGCCACCCGAAGTCCTTGGTGACGGGCAAGGGCCACTACGCGGGCCTGCACCAAGCCTGGCGGGACAGCCTGGTGGGTTGAGGGAGAGCGGCCCACGGACGGAAGTGGGGGACGGGCAGGGGGTCGT
>NZ_MWIG01000540.1:0-7526 GCF_002156145.1 Streptomyces sp. NRRL B-24572
TCGGGCATCCTAGCCTCCACCGAGGTCGCCGAGGACGGGACAGTCGAGGTCGGCGCCAAGCTGGCCATCACCGACGACGGCACGGGCGCCCCGGCCGCCGCGCCGGCCACGACCGCAGAGGCCGCCCCGGCGCCCGTGCCGTCGTCGATGATGGCCAGCTCGGCGCCGACCTCGACCGTCTCGTCCTCGGCGACCTTGATGGAGGCCAGGATGCCCGAGGCGGGGGCGGGGATCTCGGTGTCGACCTTGTCGGTCGAGACCTCGAGCAGCGGCTCGTCGGCCTCGACGCGCTCGCCCTCGGCCTTGAGCCAGCGGGTGACGGTGCCCTCGGTGACGCTCTCGCCGAGCGCCGGCAGGGTTACGGAAACCGACATGGTTTCAGTTGCTCCTAACGAATTGCGGAAAGTGGTCGTCGCGCCCTGTGATGACGTGAGCGTCAGTCGTGGGAGTGCAGAGGCTTGCCGGCCAGGGCCAGGTGGGCCTCGCCGAGCGCCTCGTTCTGCGTCGGGTGGGCGTGGATGAGCTGCGCGACCTCGGCCGGCAGCGCCTCCCAGTTGTAGATCAGCTGCGCTTCGCCGACCTGCTCGCCCATGCGGTCACCGACCATGTGGACGCCGACCACGGCACCGTCCTTGACCTGGACGAGCTTGATCTCGCCCGCGGTCTTGAGGATCTTGCTCTTGCCGTTGCCCGCGAGGTTGTACTTCAGGGCGACGACCTTGTCCGCGCCGTAGATCTCCTTGGCCTTGGCCTCGGTGATGCCGACGGAGGCGACCTCGGGGTGGCAGTACGTCACCCGGGGCACACCGTCGTAGTCGATCGGGACGGTCTTCAGACCGGCCAGGCGCTCCGCGACGAGGATGCCCTCGGCGAAGCCGACGTGCGCGAGCTGGAGCGTCGGGACGAGGTCGCCCACGGCCGAGATCGTCGGCACGTTGGTGCGCATGTACTCGTCGACCAGGACGTAGCCGCGGTCCATCGCGACGCCCTGCTCCTCGTAGCCGAGACCGGCGGAGACCGGGCCGCGGCCGATGGCGACCAGGAGGACCTCGGCCTCGAAGGTCTTGCCGTCGGCCAGGGTGACCTTGACGCCGTTGTCGGTGTACTCGGCGGACTGGAAGAAGGTGCCGAGGTTGAACTTGATGCCGCGCTTGCGGAACGCGCGCTCAAGGAGCTTCGAGCTGTTCTCGTCCTCGACCGGGACGAGGTGCTTCAGGCCCTCGATGACGGTGACGTCGGTGCCGAAGGACTTCCACGCGGAGGCGAACTCGACGCCGATGACGCCGCCGCCGAGGATGATCGCGGACTCGGGGACCCGGTCCAGGGTCAGCGCGTGGTCCGAGGAGATGATCCGGTTGCCGTCGATCTCCAGGCCGGGCAGGGACTTCGGCACGGAACCGGTCGCCAGGAGGACGTGACGACCCTCGACGCGACGGCCGTCCACGTCGACGGAGGTCGGGGAGGACAGGTGGCCGGTGCCCTCGATGTAGGTCACCTTGCGGGAGGCGACGAGACCCTGCAGACCCTTGTACAGGCCCGAGATCACGTCGTCCTTGTACTTGTGCACGGCCTTGATGTCGATGCCCTCGAAGGAGGCCTTGACACCGAACTGCTCCGCCTCGCGCGCCTGGTCGGCGACCTCGCCGGCGTGGAGCAGGGCCTTCGTGGGGATGCAGCCGTTGTGCAGGCAGGTGCCGCCGAGCTTGTTCTTCTCGATCAGTGCGACGTCCAGGCCCAGCTGCGCTCCGCGCAGCGCCGCGGCGTAACCGCCGCTACCGCCGCCGAGGATCACTAGGTCGAAAACGGTGCTGGCGTCGTTCGCCACGTCACGTCCTCCATGCATGTGCGCTCGTCGCCGGTCGTCGACGACCGGGCGGCGGCTGGTGTCCGGCCGCTTTATTTCGGCCCTGTGGTGGGGGCCCTGTCCTGCCGAGAACCCATCTTCGCACTTGTTGACGGGCGACGGGACGCGGGGCCGGGCTCTGAGACGGCCGATCGTCCGTACGGCGGGGTCACGAGCACGGACGAACCTACGGATTTCGTCGTCGGCGAACAGGTACGGCCCCGGGCTCGGAGCCCGGGGCCGTACCTGTCACGGGTGCGATCAGAGCTCGCCGGCCGCCGTGCGCTCGGCCAGCTTCACCAGGGTGCGGACCGAGGAGCCGGTGCCGCCCTTGGGGGTGTAGCCGTACGGGGCGCCCTCGTGGAAGGCCGGGCCCGCGATGTCCAGGTGGGCCCAGGTGATGCCCTCGCCCACGAACTCCTGCAGGAAGAGACCGGCGACCAGGCCGCCGCCCATCCGGACGCCCATGTTCGCCATGTCGGCGGTGGGGGAGTCCATGGTCTTGCGCAGGTCCGCGGGGAGCGGCATCGGCCAGGACTGCTCGCCGACCTCCTCGGCGATCTCGTGGATCGCGGTCCGGTAGTCGTCGTCGTTGGCCATGATGCCGAAGGTGCGGTCGCCCAGGGCCAGGACCATGGCGCCGGTCAGGGTCGCCACGTCGACGATCGCGTCCGGGTGTTCCTCGGAGGCCTTGGTGATCGCGTCGGCGAGGACGAGCCGGCCCTCGGCGTCGGTGTTCAGGACCTCGACGGTCTTGCCGCTGTACATGTTCAGGACGTCACCCGGGCGGGTGGCGGAGCCGGACGGCATGTTCTCCGCGAGGGCGAGCCAGCCCGTGACGTTGACCTCCAGGCCGAGGCGGGCCGCGGCGACGACGGTGGAGAACACGGCGGCGGCGCCGGCCATGTCGCACTTCATCGTCTCGTTGTGGCCGGCCGGCTTCAGGGAGATGCCGCCCGAGTCGTAGGTGATGCCCTTGCCGACCAGGGCGAGGGTCTTCTCCGCCTTCGGGTGGGTGTAGGCGACGCGGACCAGGCGCGGCGGGTTCACGGAGCCGTTGCCGACGCCGAGGATGCCGCCGTAGCCGCCCTTGGTGAGCGCCTTCTCGTCGAGGACCTGGACCTTGAGGCCGTGCTCCTTGCCGGCGGCCTGGACGGCGGCGGCGAAGGTGGCCGGGTAGAGGTCGTTCGGCGGCTGGTTGACCAGGTCGCGGGCGCGGTTGATCTCCTCGGCCACGGCCTGGGCGCGCTCGGCGGCGGCCTTGTGGGCCTTGTCGCGCGGCTTGGCGCCGAGCAGGGCGACCTCGGCGAGGGGCTTCTTCGCGTCCTTGCCGTTGTCCTGGTACGCGGTGTAGGCGTACGCGCCGAGCAGGGCGCCCTCCGCGATGGCGCCGGCGTCGTCGGCGGTGGCGATCGGCAGCGCGAACGCGGCCTTCTTCGAGCCGGTCAGGGTGCGGGCGGCGGTGCCGGCGGCGCGGCGCAGGGTCTCCGCGCCGAAGGACTCGCCGTCCTCGGGGGCCGCGCCGAGGCCGACGGCCAGGACGACGGGGGCCTTGAGACCGGCGGGGGCGGGCAGCTTCGTCGCCTCACCTTCGGCACCCGAGGCGCCCAGGGTCTCCAGGACGGCGGCGAGCCGGCCGTCGAAGGCCTTGTCGACGGCCTCGGCGCCCGGGGCGACGACGATCGTCTTCCCGGACTTCGCGACGCCGACGACGAGGGCGTCGGCGCGCAGCGTCGCCGCGCCGGCAGTGCTGAGAGTGAGAGCAGTCACGGTGGTGAAATCTCGCTTCCATTGAGTTCTGTGGCGGTCGAGGGATGGGCCGACCGTGCCCGCCGCATCGTATTTCGGCCCGAGGAGCGCCGAGAACGAGCCTACGCTCGCTCACCCGGTTCGCTCACGGCGGCGGGGATTCACTCATCCGTGGTGTCTCTTTCATGTTTACCCTTCCGGCCTCTGTCTCCCGGTCACACTCGCCTCATTCACGCAAGGACGACACACCGTCCTTCGCCTCATCTGCGACATCTCCACGCGTTCCGCCGGTTCGGGCGGGGCCCGTCGAGGGGGGACACCAGCCATGGACTCCGGCCGAATCCGTACGCCCAGAACCGCGCCCCGCACCGCCGCCGGCGCCCGCACCGGGGCCCGCACCGGCCCCCGTACCGGTCCTCGTACGGGCAGGATCGCGGCCCTCGCCGCCGCCGCGCTGCTCGCCACCGTCGTCCCCTCCGCGCAGGCGGTCGCCGCGACGGCACCCCGCGTGGACCTCGCCGTCCTCGTCGTCGACGACGGCGGCAGCGCGGTCGGGGCGATCACCGCCGAGCTGCAGGGCTCCGGCGTCCCGTACCGCAGGATCGACCTGAACGACCCGAACCGGCCCGTCCTCGACACGGCCTTCCTCAGCGACACGGTCGACGGGCGGCCCCGCGCCAAGTACCAGGGCGTCGTCCTGCCCCACGAGAGCGCCTTCGGTCCCGACTCCGCCGAGGCCACCGCCCTCCAGACGTACGAGCGGACCTTCGGGATCCCGCAGGTCGACGCCTACACCTGGGCGCACCCCGGCGTCGGCCTCGACTACACCGACCAGGGCGGCTGGTCCGGCGTCCTCGACGGCCACCGGGCCGACGTCACCACCGCCGGACAGGCGGGCCCCTTCCGGTACCTCGCCGGGGCGCTGACCTTCGAGGACAACGACCCCTCGATCTCCGAGAGCTACGGCTACGCGGGGCGCCCCCGCGCCGGCTACACCAGCTACCTCGACGTCCCCGTCGACGGCGGCGGCCGGGCCAGCCTCGTCGGCGAGTACGCCGCCGACGGACGCCGCGAACTCGTCGTCACCTTCGCCTACAACCAGTACCAGCGGCAGTTCCGGGCCCTCGCCCGCGGCATCGTCGACTGGCTCACCCAGGGCGTCCACCTCGGCCAGAGCCGCAACTACCTCTCCGTCCACGTCGACGACGTCTTCGCCCCCGACGCCCGCTGGGACCCCGCCCTCAACTGCACCCCCGGCGACTTCGACTGCGTCGGCGGCGGCGACGCCGTCAACCCGATCCGCATGACGGCCGCCGACGCCGAGTACGCCGCAGCCTGGCAGAAGGCTTCCGGCTTCACCCTCGACATGGTCTACAACGGCGGCCAGGGCGAACAGTGGAAGACCGAGCACGGCGGCGCCGACGCGCTCACCGACCGGCTCGTCGCCGACCGCGCCCAGTACCGGTGGATCAACCACACCTACACCCACCCCTTCCTCGGCTGCGTCCAGGACAACGCCGTCGTCCCCTGGCAGTGCGCCAAGGACACCGCGGGCAACACCCTCTGGGTCAGCCGCTCCGAGATCTCCGGCCAGATCCGCGACAACTACAACTGGGCCGTCGGCAAGGGCATCTCCGTCGACCGCTCCGAACTCGTCACCGGCGAGCACTCCGGCCTCAAGACCCTGCCCCAGCAGCCCGTCGACAATCCCAACCTGGCCGGCGCCCTCGCCGACAACGGCGTGAAATGGACCGCGAGCGACAACTCCCGCGAGCCCCAGCAGCGCGCCGTGGGCACCGGCACCGTGAAGACCGTGCCCCGCCACCCCATGAACGTGTACTACAACGTGGGCACCGCCGCCGAGATGACCGATGAGTACAACTGGATCTACACCTCCCGCGCCGACGGCGGCAGCGGGATCTGCGAGTCCAACCCGACCTCCACCTGCCTGCCCGCCCCGCTCCCCACGGCCACCGGCTACGCCGACCACATCGTGCCGCAGGAAGCCCGCACCGCCCTCTCCCACGTCCTGGGCAACGACCCCCGGCCGCACTACGTGCACCAGTCCAACCTCGCCGAGGAACGGCTTCTCTACCCCGTCCTCGACCGCGTACTCGCCGACTACCGGGCCCTGTTCGCGGCGAACGCGCCCCTGGTGAACCCGGCCCAGAAGGACGTCGGCACCGAACTGAGCCGCCGCGCCGCCTGGGACCAGGCCGTCACCGCCGGAAAGGTCACCGCCTACCGCATCGGCACCACGGTCACCGTCAAGGCGCCCTCCGGCGTCACCGTGCCCGTCACCGCCCCCGAGGGCACCCGCAAGAAGCTCCTCCTCGGCAGCACCGCCTTCGGGACGGCCTACGCGGGCACCCGCTCCGCCTGGACCACGCCCGAACTGCTCCAGACCGCCGTCACCCTCACGCTCCCGACCGCCTGACCGGCACGTCCTGACCAGCACGCCCTGGGGGGAAACCGCACATGCCGAGCAGTGGCCGTCACGTCACCATGCTCACCGAAGGCACCTACCCGCACGTCCACGGCGGCGTCAGCACCTGGTGCGACCAGCTCGTCCGCGGCATGCCCGAGGTCGACTTCGAGATCCTCGCCCTCACCGGCAGCGGCCGCGAACCCGTCACCTGGGAGCTGCCGCCCAACGTCACCCGGCACACCGCACACCCCCTCTGGGGACCCCCACAGGGTCCGGCCGTGCGCCGGCCCCTGCGGGGGCGCGAACGCCGCCGCTTCCTCTCCGCGTACGAGAGCCTCCTGCTCGCCCTCCTCGACCCCGAGGCGGGCTGCGACTTCGGCACCGGTCTGTACGAACTCGCCGAACTCGCCCGGCAGGGACGGCTGACCCCCGCCCTCCGCTCCGAGCCCGCCCTGCGCTCCCTCATGTGGATCTGGACCATGCCGCACCTGCCCACGCTCGCGGCCCGGCCCACCGTCCACGACGCGCTCACCGCCACCGACCTGCTCGAACACGCCCTGCGCCCGCTCGCCGCCCGGATAGCCGACGGCAGCGTGGCCCACGCCGTCTCCAGCGGCCTCGCCACGCTGCCCGCGCTCGCCGCGCAGCACTTCGAAGGGGTGCCCTTCCTGCTCACCGAACACGGCATCTACCTCCGCGAGCGCTACCTCGGCTACCGCACCGAAGCGCAACGCTGGCCCGTCAAGGCCCTCATGCTCGGCTTCTACCGCGAGCTCAACACCCTCGGCTACCGCAAGGCCGACCTCATCACCCCCTGCAACCAGTACAACCGGCGCTGGGAGGAGCGCGGCGGAGCCCCCGCCGACCGCATCCGCACCGTCTACAACGGCGTCGACCCCGCCCTCTTCCCCGAGGCCGGACCCGAACCCGAGACCCCCACCCTCAGCTGGTGCGGCCGCGTCGACCCCATCAAGGACCTGGAGACCCTGATCCGGGCGTACGCGATCTGCCGCGCCGAACTCCCCGAGCTGCGGCTCCGGTTGTTCGGCCCGGTCCCCGCCGGGAACGAGGACTACCTGACCCGCCTGGAGAAACTCGCCGCCGAACTGGGCGTCGCCGACGGGGTGACCTTCGAGGGCCGGATCAGCGACGTCCCCTCGGCCTACGCGGCCGGCAGCGTCGTCATGCTCTCCTCCATCAGCGAAGGCTTCCCCTTCTCCCTCATCGAGGCCATGTCCTGCGGCCGCGCCACCGTCTCCACGGACGTCGGAGGCGTACGGGAGGCCGTCGGCGACACCGGGATCGTCGTCCCGCCCCGCGAACCGGCCGTCATGGCCGCCGCCGTCTCCGCGCTCCTCGTGGACGGCGCCCGTCGCGCCGAACTCGGCCGCCGCGCCCGGCAACGGGTCATCGACGAGTTCACCCTGCACCGCTCCGTGGACGGCTTCCGCCGGATCTACCGCGAACTGGCGGGCGCCCGCCCGGCGCGCCCGCCAGTTCGCGGTA
>NZ_MWIG01000541.1:0-1658 GCF_002156145.1 Streptomyces sp. NRRL B-24572
CTGCGCGATGATCGCCTTCCCCATGTGGAAGGCGATCATCGCGCAGTAGGTGCGGACCGCCTTCGGCAGGAAGCGGTCCGCCTCGTGGTCCCGGGAGACGTCGTCGAGCAGGAGGTCGTACGAGGGAATGAAGTCCAGCTGCCGGTTGTCGGTGATCTGGGTGAGCGAGGTGGTGACGCCCCGCCGGTAGAAGACCCCGTGCAGGGAAAGCGCCGCGAAGGTACGCGCCTTGAGGTGGAGACGCCAGATCCAGAGCCGGTCCTCGGCGGTTCGGAGAGAGGTCTCGAAGCGGGATTCCCCGTTCTCGAAGAGACGCCCGCTGTAAATGCCGAAGGGGACGAAGGGATAGTCGACCATCGTCACCATGCTGGCCGGGGAGATTCCGTCCCGGGGGTCCATCACGGTGTCGCGCCGCTTGGCCGGGGCATAGCGGATCTGCCGCTTCCGACCCTCCGAGAGGACGTGGTCGGTCCGGGCGAAATCGCAGTCCAGACGGGAGATTCCGGCCACGGCGGCGCTCAGGTGGCCGGGCGCGTACCAGTCGTCGCCGTCGAGAAAGGTGAGGTAGTCGCCGCGCGCCGCGTCGATTCCGGTGTTGCGTGCCTGGGCGACGCCCTGATTCGTCTCGTGCCGGATGACGGTGGCGTTCGGCAGGCGGCCCTGCCAGCGGTCGAGGATCTCCGGGGTGTCGTCCGTCGAGCAGTCGTCGATCAGCAGGAACTCGAATTCCGGATCCGAGTTGTTCGCGAGACTGCGCAGGGTGTCGGGCGCATATGGCCCGACATTGTGGAACGGTACGACGACGGACAGTTTCGGCACTCGGGATCCCCACACTGAATCGAATGGTCAAACGCCGTTACGGCGGGCACGCGGGCACGCTAACGACCTACTTTTCCCGGTGAACGAGCCGCGCGTGCACTCCGGGTGAACTCTTGTCGTCTCCGGCGGAAACCCCTCGGCGTGGACCCCGTCACCGGCGGGCCCGTCGGCGGTGGAGGAGCCCCGTCGCGGCGAGCGCCAGGAGCGCCGCCGCGCCGACCGCGCCGCCGAGCTTCATCCCCGGTGGCCGGAACGAGCAGCTGACCGAGCTCGCCCGCCCGTCGAGGGGGACGGCGACCAGGCCCTCGTACGCGCGCGCGGGGCGCGGTTCCGCGTCGCCGGCGGCGCAGCGCCAGCCGGAGATGCGCGGCGCGGCGAGGACGGCGACACCCCTGCTGCCCGGGGGCAGTTCGGCCGTGACGGTGTGTCCGCCGGCACGCACGCGCGTGGCGCCGGTGGCGGTGAGCTGCCGTACGGCGGAGTCGAGCCGGGCGCGGACCAGGCAGCCGACCGGTTCCCGGGGCAGCCGCGGCTTCCCCTCGGGCCCCAGGTCGATCCGCACCTCGCCGGAGGCCGGGACGGCGCCGAGGGTCTGCATGGGGGCGCGGACGGAGGGCGGCTTGCCGTCGAAGTCCACGGGCCGCTCCCCCGCCAGGGTCGCCGTGCCCTTGTACTCGGGCGCCCAGAACCAGACCTGGGAGCCCGCGGGGCAGCGGGCGGTGAGGGTGCGTCCGGTACGGCGCGGGGCGGGCAGCTCGTACACGTCGGCGCCGAGGAGGCGTTCCTGCCGGGCGAAGGCGGAGTCCCCGGGGTGCGTGGCCGGCCGCCCCGGCGGACGG
>NZ_MWIG01000542.1:0-7644 GCF_002156145.1 Streptomyces sp. NRRL B-24572
CACCCCACCCGTCCCGGAGTACCGGAGCCCACGCTGACCAGCGACACCCACGCCCCCTGCCGGAAGCCGGGCTCCACGGACACGCCTGCCATACCTGCCCAGCAGGGCGCGGCCCGGCACCTCTCCGGGCTCGTCCGCTTCAACGCCGCACCGGCCGGGGCCGCCGAGGCGCTCCTGTTCGACTGCTGCGCGAGCCGGCGCTGGGCCGAACGGGTGAGCGCGCACCGCCCGTACCCGACGCTCGACGCGCTGCTCGCCGCCGCGGACGAGGCCTCCTACGACCTGTCACGGGCCGAGCTCGACGAGGCGCTCGCCGCCGAGTCCGCCGCCGTCCCGCATCCCGACGCCCCGCCGGCGGCCGTCATGGCGCTGGGCGCGGCCCACGCCGCGTACGAGAGCCGCTTCGGGCACGCCTTCGTGATCAGCCTGGACGGAGTGCGACCCGACGAGCGTCTCGACCGCGTACTGGCCGGTATCCGGTCACGTCTCGGCAACGAACCGGAGGAGGAACGGGTGGTGGCCGCCGACGAACTGCGCCGGCTCGCCCGTGCCCGCCTCACATTCGGCGTCACCACGCCGTGAATTCATCCGTAATGCGGCGATTCCTCCCTGCGCGATAGCCCGTCCGTGCCTGTTTGATCACACCGATGGACCCCGCGCGAGCGAACCGGCGAGTCGTCGCTACGATGACCGGGGCCGGTGGACCGTACCCGGCCGGGTCAGACCGACAGAGAAGCCGGCCGACCCTGATCCCCGCTCCCGGAGGGTTTTTCCGTGCCGGCTGGAACGCTGTACCGCGGCCGGGAAGGAATGTGGAGCTGGGTGGCTCATCGAGTCACCGGCGTCCTCATCTTCTTCTTCCTGTTCGTACACGTGCTGGACACCGCTCTCGTCCGCGTCTCCCCCGAGGCGTACGACGAGGTCGTCGCGACCTACAAGACGCCGATCGTCGCTCTTCTGGAGTACGGCCTGGTCGCCGCCATCCTCTTCCACGCGCTGAACGGCCTCCGGGTCATCGCCGTGGACTTCTGGTCCAAGGGCCCGCGCTACCAGAAGCAGATGCTCTGGACCGTCGTGGGCATCTGGGTCGTGCTGATGGCGGGTTCGCTGTACCCCGTCCTCGGCCACGCCGCACGTGAACTGTTCGGGAGCTGACGCCACTCATGTCTGCTGACACCTCCACCGCGATCGGCCCCGTCGAGGGCGGCGCGCACTACGACGTGGACAACCCCGCGCCGTACATCGAGGCCCCCCGCAAGCGCACGGGCAAGACCCCGCGCGCGACCCGCGGCAACTTCGAGATGGCCGCGTGGCTCTTCATGCGCCTCTCCGGCGTGGTCCTCGTCGTCCTGGTCCTCGGCCACCTGCTGATCCAGCTCTTCCTGGACGGCGGCGTCACCAAGGTCGGCTTCGCCTTCGTGGCCGGCCGCTGGGCGTCCCCGTTCTGGCAGGTCTGGGACCTGCTGATGCTCTGGCTCGCCATGCTGCACGGCGCCAACGGTCTCCGTACGGTCATCAACGACTACGCGGAGCGGGCCAACACGCGCCTGTGGCTCAAGGGCCTGCTGTACACCGCCACGGTGTTCACCATCCTTCTGGGCACGCTGGTGATCTTCACCTTCGACCCGAACATCCGCTAGGCACGGGGCTGAGGTAATCCACGTCATGAAGATCCACAAGTACGACACCGTCATCGTCGGCGCCGGCGGCGCCGGCATGCGCGCCGCCATCGAGGCGACGAAGCGCAGCCGCACCGCCGTGCTGACGAAGCTCTACCCCACCCGCTCCCACACGGGCGCCGCGCAGGGCGGCATGGCCGCCGCGCTGGCGAACGTGGAGGAGGACAACTGGGAGTGGCACACCTTCGACACGGTCAAGGGCGGTGACTACCTGGTCGACCAGGACGCCGCCGAGATCCTGGCGAAGGAGGCCATCGACGCCGTCCTCGACCTGGAGAAGATGGGCCTGCCGTTCAACCGCACCCCGAACGGCACCATCGACCAGCGCCGCTTCGGCGGTCACTCCCGCAACCACGGCGAGGCCCCGGTCCGCCGGTCCTGCTACGCCGCGGACCGCACCGGCCACATGATCCTCCAGACGCTGTACCAGAACTGCGTCAAGGAGGGCGTGGAGTTCTTCAACGAGTTCTACGTCCTGGACCAGCTGATCACCGAGGTCGACGGTGTGAAGCACTCCGCGGGCGTCGTCGCCTACGAGCTGGCCACCGGCGAGATCCACATCTTCCAGGCCAAGGCCGTCATCTACGCCTCCGGCGGCACCGGCAAGTTCTTCAAGGTGACCTCCAACGCCCACACCCTGACCGGTGACGGCCAGGCCGCCTGCTACCGCCGCGGTCTGCCCCTGGAGGACATGGAGTTCTTCCAGTTCCACCCGACGGGCATCTGGCGCATGGGCATCCTGCTGACGGAGGGCGCCCGCGGTGAGGGCGGCATCCTCCGCAACAAGGACGGCGAGCGCTTCATGGAGAAGTACGCGCCGGTCATGAAGGACCTCGCGTCCCGTGACGTCGTCTCCCGCTCCATCTACACGGAGATCCGCGAGGGCCGCGGCTGCGGTCCCGAGGGCGACCACGTCTACCTGGACCTGACGCACCTCCCGCCGGAGCAGCTCGACGCCAAGCTCCCGGACATCACCGAGTTCGCCCGTACGTACCTCGGCATCGAGCCGTACACGGACCCGATCCCGATCCAGCCCACCGCGCACTACGCCATGGGCGGCATCCCGACCAACGTCGAGGGTGAGGTCCTCTCGGACAACACCACCGTCGTCCCGGGCCTGTACGCGGCCGGCGAGGTCGCCTGTGTCTCCGTGCACGGCGCCAACCGCCTCGGCACGAACTCGCTGCTCGACATCAACGTCTTCGGCAAGCGCTCCGGCATCGCCGCCGCCGAGTACTCCGCCAAGCACGACTTCGTCGAGCTGCCCGAGGCCCCCGAGGCCTTCGTCGTCGCGCAGATCGAGAAGCTGCGCAACTCCACGGGCAACGAGCGGGTCGCCGACCTGCGCCGCGAGCTCCAGGAGACGATGGACGCCAACGTGATGGTGTTCCGCACGGAGCAGACCATCAAGACGGCCGTCGAGAAGATCGCCGAACTGCGCGAGCGCTACGAGAACGTGTCCATCCAGGACAAGGGCAAGCGCTTCAACACCGACCTCCTGGAGGCCATCGAGCTGGGCAACCTGCTCGAACTGGCCGAGGTCATGGCCGTCTCGGCCCTGGCGCGCAAGGAGTCCCGCGGCGGTCACTACCGCGAGGACTACCCGAACCGCGACGACGTCAACTTCATGCGCCACACCATGGCGTACCGCGAGGTCGGCGAGGACGGCTCCGAGACCGTCCGTCTCGACTACAAGCCGGTCGTCCAGACCCGCTACCAGCCGATGGAGCGTAAGTACTGATGGCTACCCCCGTACTGGACAAGGTCGAGGCGGAGTCCGCCGCCTCCCCGTACATCACGGTCACGATGCGGATCCGCCGCTTCAACCCCGAGGTGTCGGACGCCGCGGTCTGGGAGGACTTCCAGATCGAGATCGACCCGAAGGAGCGTGTCCTCGACGCCCTTCACAAGATCAAGTGGGACGTCGACGGCACCCTGACGTTCCGTCGCTCCTGCGCGCACGGCATCTGCGGCTCCGACGCGATGCGGATCAACGGCAAGAACAGGCTCGCCTGCAAGACGCTGATCAAGGACATCAACCCGGAGAAGCCGATCACGGTCGAGGCCATCAAGGGCCTCACGGTCCTCAAGGACCTCGTGGTCGACATGGAGCCGTTCTTCCAGGCGTACCGGGACGTCATGCCGTTCCTGGTCACCAAGGGGAACGAGCCGACGCGCGAGCGCCTGCAGTCCGCCGAGGACCGCGAGCGCTTCGACGACACCACCAAGTGCATCCTGTGCGCCGCGTGCACGTCGTCCTGCCCGGTCTTCTGGAACGACGGCCAGTACTTCGGTCCGGCCGCGATCGTCAACGCGCACCGCTTCATCTTCGACTCGCGTGACGAGGCGGGCGAGCAGCGCCTGGAGATCCTGAACGACAAGGACGGCGTGTGGCGCTGCCGCACGACGTTCAACTGCACGGACGCGTGCCCGCGTGGCATCGAGGTCACGAAGGCCATCCAGGAAGTCAAGCGCGCGCTGATCACGCGTCGCTTCTGACGCTCCGTTCGGCCACCGGCCGAAGAGCCCGCTTCTGTACGCTTCTGCGTGCGGGAGCGGGCTTTTCCATTGCACAGAGAATCGGGGATTGATGAGCGAGCCGAACCCTTACGCGGACGGTGAGTACAAGTGGGGTCCTGGACAGCAGGACGCGACGCCCGCGTACGGATACCCGCACGCCCCGCCGCCCTACCAGCCGACCCTGCCGGGCGGCGTGCCGGTGCCGCCGCAGTACCCGGCGGGGTTCGGCGGGGTGCCGACGCTGGCCATCGGCGACATCTCGGTCGTCGGCGACCAGATCCTCACGCCCGCAGGACCGATGCCGCTGAAGGGCGCGGTCTGGAACGCGATGGACATGTCCCGGGTCGAGGAGAAGATCCCGACGGTCGCGATCGTGCTCGCCGTGGTCTTCGCCGTCTTCTGCCTGCTCGGTCTGCTCTTCCTGCTGATGAAGGAGAAGCAGACCACGGGCTATGTCCAGGTGACGGTGAGCAGCGGCGGCCGGCATCACTCCACGCTGATCCCGGCCGGCTCCCCCGACACGTTCTACGCCGTGATGAACCAGATCAACTACGCCCGGACGCTCAGCATCTGACGCCTCACCCGAGCTGACCGACGATCGTCGGGTCGGTGATGGCGGTGTCGTCGGCCAGCAGCATCGCCTTGCTGAGGACGATCGCGAGCATGCCGTCGCCCTCGTACGGGAGCGGGCCGGCCCCGTCCGCCGCCGCGGAGGCCCGCTTCGGGACGATGCACAGGTACCGGCCGTGCGGCACGATCAGCACGTTGCCCGAGCCGAGGTGGATCTCGTACGTGTGGAGGTCGCCCCGCACCCGCAGGAACCGGCCCTCGACCGTGCACCGTTCGCCGATCGCGAGCCGGGGCACGAGGCGGGCGAGCAGCTCGCGGCGGGTCTCGGCGCTCTGCGACAGCTCGCCGAAGCCGTACCGCTGCCAGTAGTCGCGGTGCCGGCCGCCCGGGCCGCCGTCCTGCCACGTCGGGTCGTTGCCGACGCTGGCGACGCCGACGAACAGGTCGACGTCCCGCAGGACTTCGGAGAGCACCTGCTCGGGGATCTCGGTCAGGGGTATCGGCCGGGAGCGGGTGGTGTACGCGCCGCCGCCCGCGTGCGCCCAGTTGTGCTCGGCGTCGATCCGGTGGAAGCGGACCTGGTCGGTGGTGACCTGGGCGTAGGCGTACGAGGCGGTGATGTCGCCGTCCTGGTCGCCGCCGACGCCCTCGACCCAGTACTCGGCGCGCAGCCCCCACTCGGGGAGTTCGCGGTACAGCGGCGGGTACGAGTCGTCCACGGCCAGCCGCAGCTTCGCCGTCCAGCCGCGCTGCGCGGCGAGGGCGTTGAGCTGGTGCTGGCGCAGGACGTGTCCGGCGAAGCGGTTGGAGTACGTGGCGGTGGTCCGCTCGGCGTCGGTGAGCGGGTACACCTCGCGGTGGGCCTGCTTGAACGGCTGGGTGACGCCGAGCCGTTCGAGCCGCGCGCGGACGGCCTGGATCTCGGCGGCGGGGCGGCCGACGGGGTGCCAGAGGGTGACGGTCGCGGTGGGGGTCGCGCACACCGGGTCGCCTTCGAGGGTGCGCAGGTCGGTCCCGTCGAAGAGGACCGGGGTCTCACCGCCGAGGGCCCAGACCAGCCGGCGGGCGAGCGTGCCGACCAGCGGGTGGTCGAGGATCCGCTCGCGCCAGGTCCGGAAGTTCCAGCTGCGGCGGGCGAGGAACTGGCGGTCCAGGCGGTCGCTCTGCGCGCCGAGCATCTTCTCGATGTCCTTGGCGGACGCCTTGAGTTCCCTGAGCGCGTCGGCGTGGTCGCGGCGGACGGCGGCGGGCACGGTCGCGACCTGCCTGCCCTTGGCGTTGGTCCAGGTGAGCTTCGGCTTGGCGCCGTGCACCTCCAGGAGCCCGTGGGCGTCGCCGAGGCGGATCTCGCGGCGGCCGACCTCGGTGAGCCCGTACGCGGGGACGGCCAGCTCCTCGATCTCCTCGCGGCCGACGCCGAGGGCGGCCGCCCTGGCGTCGAGGGCGGCGGTGAGCTGCTTGAGGGTGCCCTTGTAGGTGACCTTCGCGGAGAGCCGGGCGAGTTCGCCGAGGGCGGCCTCGTGGTCGGTGCGGGCGAGGGCGAGCACGGCCGCGTTGGCGACCTTGGGGCTGTGCGGTCCGATGCCGGGGACCTTGCGCAGGGAGGTCTCGACGAGCCGGCCGAGGGCCCGTACGGCGGCCGGGTCGGGCGGCAGCAGGGACACCAGCCAGGCGAGGCCCTTGAGCGCGTCGGCGTTGTACGGGTCGTAGGTCTTGTTGTGGTCGGTCCAGCCCTCGTGCACGTCCAGCTCGATGGTGCGGGGCGCGCCGACGAGGCCGAGCCAGCGGACGGCCGCCGTGCGCAGGGCCCCGGGGCTCTCGGCCGCTTCGGCGAGCGCGCGGGCCTTCTTGTCCCAGGCGGCGGTGGGGCGGGCGCCGGTGGCGGTGAGCAGGTGCGCGAGCAGCCCGGTCGGCGCCTCGGTCATGGCCTGTTCGGCCCAGGGCTCGCCGGGGTTGAGGACGGGGTCGGCGACGCGGCCGAGGATCTTGGCGAGGGTCTTGTCCGCGAGGTACGCGGTCGTCTGGCAGCGGCGCAGCAGGGCGACGAAGCCGCCGGGCAGCGGGCGGCCGGCGTCGAGCTCGCCGCGGGCGAGGGTGGCCAGTTCGTGGGTGTCGAAGCACTCGTACGCCGACCGGAGTTCCTCGATGCGCTTCAGGCGCGCGGCGGAGAGCCGGTCGCCGGGCAGGGCGCCGGCCGGTTCGCCCGTGTTGCCGTCGGCGACGGTGTCCTCGGCCGTGTCGAGCTCGTGCATGCCGTTCCTCATCCCCCCACCAGCGGTACCAGCTTGAGGAACGTGACCTCGACGCCCGGGCCCAACTCCACCTCGTCGTCGAGCTCCTCGACCTGCCGGTCGCCCACCAGGACCAGGAAGCCGTTCCGTCCGAAGGCCTCGACCGCGCGGGCGAACTCCCGCTCGGCCGCCTCCGGCGCGGTCTCCCGCTCGACCCGGCGGCGGATCAGCTCGCGCAGCGCGAGGCGCTCCTCGGCGACGGAGAGGCCGCCGGCCTCGGTCCGCGCCCCTGACGTCGTCTCGTCGACGAAGGTCACCATTGCCATGCCGAGCAGAGTAGGAGAGGCCTCTGACAACGGGCGGGCCGTCGCGGGTGCGTCAGCCGTGCCAGGCCTGGGCGGGGCCGCCCGCCTCCGCCTCGACCATGATCCGGCGCAGCATGCCGTTGAGCAGGTCGCGCTCCTCGGGGGTGAGGACGCCGAGCAGCCGCTCCTCCTCGTGGCCGAGGACGTCCATCGCGCCGAGCCAGGTCTCGCGGCCGGCGGCGGTGAGTTCGACGACGACCCGGCGCCGGTCGGTCGTGGACTGGGTGCGGTGGACGAAGCCGCGCTTCTCCAGCGCGTCGAGGCGGCCGGAGACGGAGG
>NZ_MWIG01000542.1:7731-7964 GCF_002156145.1 Streptomyces sp. NRRL B-24572
AGGACGGGCTGCCAGCGGTCGACGTGGCCGTCGGTCCAGTCGCGCGGTTCGTCGGGGGAGGCCATGGAGTGATCGTACGTCGGCGGAGCGCTCCCGTCCCGAAAAGTATTTCGTTGACGAATTATTCGGAACCGAAATACTCTGCGGGGCATGGCCACTGCCCCCGTGCACCCCGTCGCGCCCCCGTCCGTCCCCCACCCCCTGCGCACCCGCTCCTTCCGCCTCCTCTTCAC
>NZ_MWIG01000543.1:0-1112 GCF_002156145.1 Streptomyces sp. NRRL B-24572
ACCGTCCGTCCATCGCGGACCGTCCGTCCATCGCGGACCGAGCCGGCCGGCGGCGCTGCCGGTTCAACTCGCCGGGCTGGTCAGGACGCAGTTCGGACAATCGTTGTCCGGATCGCCGACAGCGGTCCAGAGCTTCAGGATCCTGCCGTCCTTCAAGGCCGTGTAGCCGTCGGTCTCCCGCACGAACTCATCTGGGTCAGCGGGGTCGACACCCACGGGGTGAGGTTCGTCGAAGGTCACATGGAGGAAGCTTTCCTCCTTGTTGGAGCCTTGCTTCCAGGTGCCTGTTCCGGACCAGGCCAAACCCTCGTCCCAGCGGTGGCCGACGCAGATCTTGTCGGCGACGAACGTCCCGTCCTTCTTCAGCGTGATGGTGCCGCCGTCGGCGTCGGTCCACGTGGTCAGAAAATCGGCGGGCTTCAGAATGACCGGTTCGCCTTCGGGCGGCGGCATGACGGTGAGCCTGCCGCAGGCCGTCAGTGCGAGGGCCATGGCAGACAAGACCAGCGCAGTACGGCAGGAACGCAAGACACTCCACCCCTCACGGGTTCCGCGGGCCGCGCATGCGGCCGGTGGGCTCGCGAACGCATGCCGTACCCTGGCACACTGTTTGAACACGTTCAAGTTCTAGTCGGTGGCCCTGGTCCACGAGGCGCGAGGCGGTACGGGCATGACCTGGAGCGAGGCCGAGTACACGGAGTGCCTGCGGGGCGAGCGGCGCCGCTACGCGTGGACGATGCGGCATCACGGCGGCCTGTCGCCCTCGGAAGCCCGGGCAGCGGCCCTGGACTGGTATCCCTACGAGCCCGGCGACGCGCCGTACCGCGGTCTCGTCTTCCACGACGAGGCGTGGCACTGGGCCATGCTGGCGATCCACGGCGACCGGTACCCGGTCGAACGGCCCGAGCTGGTCGATCCGCCGGCGGAGTACCTCGCTCTCGACTGAGAGCACCACCCACCGGGGTCGAGGGCCGCACCCCGCGCCAGGGGCTGCGGCCCTCGGTGCCCGCGGTTACGAGGCCCAGCCGCCGTACGGCACGGTGATGAGTTCCATGGCGTGGCCCGCCGGGTCCATGAAGTACACGCCGCGGCCACCGTCGTTGTGGTTGATC
>NZ_MWIG01000544.1:0-7123 GCF_002156145.1 Streptomyces sp. NRRL B-24572
CGGTCGGCGGCGGAAAGCAGTTCGCCGGTGAGCGGATGCGGGGAGTGGTGGACGATCGAGAGCACCTGAAACTTCATGTCTCAACTGTGCGCGCCGAGTGTTGCGGCCGTGTGGCGGACGCATGGCACGCGCCAGGGGCGGCCCCTCGGAGAGGAACCGCCCCTGGACGTACGGAACTTACTTCCGCAGCATCGACTCGACCTCGGCGCGGATCTCGTCCGTCGCGAGACCGCGGATGGTCAGCGTCGTACGGCGGCGCAGCACGTCGTCCGCCGTCTCGGCCCACTCGTGGTCGCGGGCGTAGGCGACCTGCGCCCAGATCTCCGGCGCGTCCGGGTGTATCCGGCGGGCCAGCTCCGGGTTCTCGTTCGCCATCCGGGCGATGTCGAAGGAGAGCGAGCCGTAGTGCGTGGCCAGGTGCTTGGCGGTGTCGGCGGCCATCCGGGGGCCGGGCGCCGGACCGTCGACGAGCAGGCGGTGGGCGACGGCGTTCGGGTTGGCGATGCCGGGCAGCGGGAGCCGCTTCGGCAGCGCGGACACCGGCTCGTAGTCCTCGCCGAGTGGGTGGCCCGGGAGCTGCTCCAGCTTCTTCATGACCGTGCGGCCGATGTGGCGGAAGGTCGTCCACTTGCCGCCGGCCACCGACAGCATGCCGCCGCGGCCCTCGGTGACGACCGTCTCGCGCTTGGCCTTGGAGGTGTCGCCGGGACCGCCCGGGAGCACCCGCAGTCCGGCGAAGGAGTACGTGATCAGGTCGCGGGAGAGCTGCTGGTCGCGGATGGAGAAGGCGGCCTCGTCCAGGATCTGGGCGGTGTCCTTCTCGGTGACCTCGACCTGGCCGGGGTCGCCCTCGTACTCCTCGTCGGTGGTGCCGAGGAGCAGCATGTCCTCCCAGGGGAGGGCGAAGGTGATGCGGTACTTGTCGATCGGGGTGGCCAGCGCGGCCTTCCACGGCGAGGTCCGCTTGAGGACCAGGTGCGCTCCCTTGGAGAGGCGGATGGAGGGGGCCGCGTTGGGGTCCTCCATCTTGCGCAGGTGGTCGACCCAGGGGCCGGTCGCGTTGAGCACGAGGCGGGCGTTCACGCCGAACTCGTCGCCGGTGGTGCGGTCCTTCAGCTCCGCGCCGGTGACCCGGCCGCGGGTGAAGCGCAGGCCGGTGACCTCGGCGTGGTTGAGGACGGTGGCGCCGGCGTCGACGGCGGCGCGGACCGTCATCAGCGCCATGCGGGCGTCGTTCATCTGGTCGTCGCCGTAGACGGCGACGGCCTTCAGGTTGTCGGTGCGCAGCTCCGGCACGTCCTGGGCGGCCTTGGCGGGGGAGAGCAGGTGCCCGACGCCGTCGCCGAAGGCCGAGAGGGCGGAGTACGCGAACACTCCGGCGCCCAGCTTGGCGGCGCCGTGCGGGCCGCCCTTGTAGACGGGCAGGTAGAAGGTGAGCGGGTTGGCGAGGTGCGGTGCCACCTGACGGGAGACCGCACGCCGCTCGAAGTGGTTCTCCGCCACCAGCTTCACCGCGCCGGTCTGCAGGTAGCGCAGGCCGCCGTGGAGCAGCTTGGAGGAGGCGGAGGAGGTGGCGCCGGCGAAGTCGCCGGCGTCCACCAGGGCCACCCGCAGGCCCGACTGTGCGGCGTGCCAGGCGGTGGAGATGCCCAGGATGCCGCCGCCGATCACCAGGAGGTCGTACGTCGCCTTGGAAAGCTGTTCCCGGGTCTCGGCGCGGCTCGGCAGGGAACCGGCAGCCGGGTGCGTCCCCAGGGCAGGGACGCTCTGCAGGGTGGTCATCTCGTATTACTCCTCGGTCGAATCATCGAGCCAGCCCATGGAGCGCTCAACGGCCTTGAGCCAGCTCTTGTACTCGCGGTCACGCTTGTCGGCGTCCATGCGAGGGGTCCATTCCGCCGCCCGGCGCCAGTTGGCGCGCAGCGCGTCGGTGTCCGGCCAGAAGCCGACGGCCAGACCGGCGGCGTAGGCGGCGCCGAGGCAGGTGGTCTCGGCGACCATCGGACGCACGACGGGCGCGTCCAGGAAGTCCGAGAGGGTCTGCATCAGCAGGTTGTTGGAGGTCATGCCGCCGTCGACCTTGAGCGCGGTCAGCTCGACGCCGGAGTCCTTCGTCATGGCGTCGGTGATCTCGCGGGTCTGCCAGGCGGTCGCCTCCAGGACGGCGCGGGCGATGTGCGCCTTGGTGACGTACCGGGTGAGGCCGGCGATGACACCGCGCGCGTCGGAGCGCCAGTACGGGGCGAACAGGCCGGAGAAGGCCGGCACGAAGTAGGCGCCGCCGTTGTCCTCGACCGAGGACGCGAGGGTCTCGATCTCGGCGGCGGACTTGATCAGGCCCATCTGGTCGCGCATCCACTGCACCAGCGAACCGGTGACGGCGATCGAGCCCTCCAGGGCGTAGACCGGCTTCGCGTCGCCGATCTGGTAGCCGACCGTGGTCAGCAGGCCGCTGTAGGAGTTGATGACCTTGTCGCCGGTGTTCATCAGCATGAAGGTGCCGGTGCCGTACGTGGACTTGGCCTCGCCCTCGGCGAAACACGTCTGGCCGAACAGGGCGGCCTGCTGGTCGCCGAGTGCGGAGGCGACCGGGACGCCGTCGAGGATGCCGCCCTTGACCGTGCCGTACACCTCGGCGGAGGAGCGGATCTCGGGCAGCACGGCGGCCGGGATCTCCATGGACTGCAGGATCTTCTCGTCCCAGGCCATGGTGTGGAGGTTCATCAGCATGGTGCGGGAGGCGTTGGTGACGTCGGTGACGTGGTGGCCGCCGTCGACGCCGCCCGTGAGGTTCCAGATGACCCAGGAGTCCATGGTGCCGAAGAGGATGTCGCCGCGCTCGGCGCGCTCGCGCAGGCCCTCGACGTTGTCGAGCAGCCAGCGGACCTTCGGGCCGGAGAAGTAGCTCGCCAGCGGCAGGCCGGTCTCGCGGCGGAAGCGGTCCTGGCCGACGTTGCGGCCGAGCTCCTTGCAGAGGGCGTCGGTGCGGGTGTCCTGCCAGACGAGGGCGTTGTGGACGGGCTCACCGGTGTTCTTGTCCCAGAGCAGCGTGGTCTCGCGCTGGTTGGTGATGCCGATGGCCTTGACGTCGGCGGCGGTGATGTTGCCCTTCTCCAGGGCGCCGGCGACGACCTCCTGGACGTTGGCCCAGATCTCGGCGGCGTCGTGCTCGACCCAGCCCGGCTTCGGGAAGATCTGCTCGTGCTCCTTCTGGTCGACGGAGACGATCCGGCCGTCCTTGTCGAAGACGATGCAGCGCGAGGAGGTGGTGCCCTGGTCGATGGCCGCGATGAACGGGCCGGAGGTGTGTGCGTCGGTCACGGTGTGCTCCTGGGGAAGTCTGGAAGAAGGACGGCTCAGGCGAACGCGATGTTGTAGATACCCGCGGCGAGGGCGCCACCGATCAGCGGACCGGCGACCGGGATCCAGGCGTAGCTCCAGTCGGAGCCGCCCTTGTTCGGCAGCGGGAGCAGGGCGTGCACGATGCGCGGGCCGAGGTCACGGGCCGGGTTGATGGCGTAACCGGTCGGGCCGCCGAGCGAGAGGCCGATGGAGACCACGACGAAGGCGGTGATCAGGGCGCCGATGACGCCGAGGCCCTTGCCGCTGTCGTTGAGGCCCTGGGTGAGCACGGCCAGGACCAGCACGACGGTGCCGATGATCTCGGTGGCCAGGTTCTGCCAGGTGTTGCGGATCTCGGGACCCGTGGAGAAGACGCCGAGCACCGGACCGGGGCCCTCGATCGGCTTCTCGCTGACGGTCTCCGGGTCCGTGAGGTGCGCCTGGAACTGGCCGTAGTAGGCCACCCAGACCAGCGCCGCGCCGATCATCGCGCCGAGCATCTGGCCGGCGATGTAGACCGGGACGTTGCTCCAGTCCCCGTCCTTGATCGCGATGCCGACCGTGACGGCGGGGTTCAGATGGGCGCCCGAGAGGGAAGCGGTCATGTAGACGGCCGTCATGACGGCGAAGCCCCACCCGAAGGTGATCGCGAGCCAGCCCGCGTTGCGGGCCTTGGAGCCCTTGAGCGTGACGGCGGCGCACACACCGCCGCCGAGCAGAATGAGAACGGCGGTACCGATGGTCTCGCCGAGGAAGATGTCGGAGCTGGACACCCGCGACTCCTTTGTCCTTCGTCCAGGGGAAGGCGAACCCCGGGTCCCTCCGGTGGTCCGCGCCCTCGTGTTGAGGGCGTTGCCGGCCCTTGGCACTGTCACACCCTAGCGTGTATTGCCGTTAGGTGTTCGACAATGCCGACCGATGAACGGAAGTTTTGCCCCCGGGTTAACAGCGCGTCAAGGGTCTGGGAAGCGAAAAACCCGCCGATAACGCGATCGTTACCGGCGGGTTCGGTTCTGTTGTACGGGCTGCCGCACGCAGCCCTACGGAGGGTGGTCGGCCGCTCCTCGGCGGGCGGTCAGAAGCGGCCCGCCCCCAGGTCCCGGGAGACCGCGCGGGCGCAGTCCCGCACCGCCGCCACCAGCTCCGGACGCAGCTCCCCGTCCGGACAGAGCCGCTCCACGGCGCCCGTGACCGCCACCGCGCCCACCGGCATCCGCCGCCGGTCGTGGATCGGCGCCGCCACCGACGCCACGCCCTCCCAGGTCTCCTCCACGTCCGCCGCCCAGCCCCGGGCCCGCGTCATGTCGAGCAGCGACTCGAAGGCGCCGAGCTCCGTGGTCGTCCGGGGCGTGAACGCCTCCCGCTCGACCTCCACCACCTCGCTGTGCGCCACCGGGTCGTACGCCGACAGGACCTTGCCGAGCGCCGTGGAGTGCAGCGGCTGCATGGCCCCCACCTCCAGGACCTGGCGGCTGTCGTCCGGCCGGAAGACGTGGTGCACGATCAGCACGCCCTTCTGGTGCAGCACCCCCAGGTGCACGCTCTCGCCGCTGGACCGCGCCAGGTCGTCCGTCCAGACCAGGGCGCGCGCCCGCAGCTCGTGCACGTCCAGATAGCTGTTGCCGAGCCGCAGCAGCTCCGCGCCCAGCTGGTAGCGGCCCGAGGCCGCGTCCTGCTCCACGAAGCCCTCCGCCTGGAGGGTGCGCAGGATGCCGTGGGCCGTGCCCTTGGCGAGCCCGAGCGAGGACGCGATGTCGGACAGTCCGAGCCGGCGCTCGCCGCCCGCGAGCAGTCGCAGCATGGCCGCCGCCCTTTCAAGCGACTGGATGTTCTTCGCCATCGCCCGGCCCCTCACCCTTCTCACGCTGTTCGACAATGCTGAACACTATCGGTCGATGCCGACCTCGCGTCACACCACACAGTGTCGGCCAAGGAGGGGCAGAACCGGGAGTCCCCGCACACAGGATGCCGTCCGGCACGTGGGACGCCGTGTCCACCCCAGCCCCTGCGCGGTTACGCTGGCCCCGTGCACCCTCCCCCGAGGGTGCAAAGCCGACAGCCGTCGCATCCCAGGGAGCTCATCCATGGCCTCGTTGCCGACCCCTTCCGCTGACAGCCGGAACCGCGCCGCCGCCCTCCGCGAGGCACTCGCCAGCCGAGTCGTCGTCGCCGACGGAGCCATGGGCACCATGCTCCAGGCCCAGGACCCCACCCTCGAGGACTTCCAGAACCTCGAAGGATGCAACGAGATCCTCAACGTCACCCGGCCCGACATCGTCCGTTCGGTGCACGAGGCGTACTTCGAGGTCGGCGTCGACTGCGTCGAGACCAACACGTTCGGCTCCAACCACTCGGCCGCGGGCGAGTACGAGATCGCCGACCGGATCTTCGAGCTCTCCGAGGCGGGCGCCCGGATCGCCCGCGAGGTCGCCGACGAGTTCGCCGCCAAGGACGGCCGCCAGCGCTGGGTCCTCGGCTCCATCGGCCCCGGCACCAAGCTGCCCTCGCTCGGCCACATCGCGTACGACGTGCTGCGCGACGGCTACCAGCAGAACGCCGAGGGCCTCCTCGCCGGCGGCGCCGACGCCCTGATCGTCGAGACGACCCAGGACCTGCTGCAGACCAAGTCCAGCCTCATCGGCGCGCGCCGCGCGATGGACGCCCTGGGCGTGGACGTGCCCCTGATCTGTTCGCTCGCCTTCGAGACCACCGGCGTCATGCTCCTCGGCTCCGAGATCGGCGCCGCCCTGACGGCCCTGGAGCCCCTGGGCATCGACCTGATCGGCCTGAACTGTTCGACCGGACCGGCCGAGATGAGCGAGCACCTGCGCTACCTCGCCCGCCACTCCCGTACGCCCCTGATGTGCATGCCGAACGCCGGCCTGCCCGTGCTCACCAAGGACGGCGCGTACTTCCCGCTCACGGCCTCCGAGATGGCCGACGCGCAGGAGAACTTCGTCCGCGACTACGGCCTGTCCCTGGTCGGCGGCTGCTGCGGCTCCACGCCCGAGCACCTGCGCCAGGTCGTCGAGCGGGTCCAGGGCATCGTCCCGCCCGAGCGCTCCCCGCGCCCCGAGCCGGGCGCCGCCTCCCTCTACCAGACCGTGCCGTTCCGGCAGGACACCTCGTACCTGGCGATCGGCGAGCGGACCAACGCCAACGGTTCGAAGAAGTTCCGCGAGGCCATGCTGGAGGGCCGCTGGGACGACTGCGTGGAGATGGCCCGGGACCAGATCCGCGAGGGCGCGCACATGCTCGACCTGTGCGTGGACTACGTGGGCCGCGACGGCGTCGCCGACATGCAGGAGCTCGCCGGACGCTTCGCCACCGCCTCCACCCTGCCGATCGTGCTCGACTCCACCGAGGTGGACGTGCTGCGGGCCGGCCTGGAGAAGCTCGGCGGCCGCGCGGTGATCAACTCGGTCAACTACGAGGACGGCGACGGGCCCGACTCCCGCTTCGCCAAGGTCACCCGACTGGCCCAGGAGCACGGCGCGGCGCTGATCGCGCTGACCATCGACGAGGAGGGCCAGGCCCGCACCGCCGAGCACAAGGTCGCCGTCGCCGAGCGGCTGATCGCCGACCTGACCGGCAACTGGGGCATCCACGAGTCCGACATCCTCATCGACGCCCTGACCTTCACCATCTGCACCGGCCAGGAGGAGTCCCGCAAGGACGGCATCGCCACCATCGAGGCGATCCGCGAGCTGAAGCGCCGCCACCCGGACGTGCAGACCACGCTGGGCCTGTCGAACATCTCCTTCGGTCTCAACCCGGCCGC
>NZ_MWIG01000545.1:0-4013 GCF_002156145.1 Streptomyces sp. NRRL B-24572
ACGACCCCGGACGCACCCGCGTCCGGGGTCGTCGCACGTCCGGGGCGACGAACGGTGACGGGGCCGCTACACAGGGGGTCCGGGAAGCCGCAGGTCAGGGGGCCCCTCGCCTACTGGTTGGCTCCTGGGGGTGGCGGTCAGGCAAGATGGGGTGTATCTGCCCACTCACTCTTTGCCGGACGGTTTCTCTTGGCTGAGTACATCTACACGATGCGCAAGGCGCGCAAGGCGCACGGCGACAAGGTCATCCTGGATGACGTGACGCTGAGCTTCCTGCCGGGCGCGAAGATCGGTGTGGTCGGCCCGAACGGTGCCGGTAAGTCCACCGTTCTGAAGATCATGGCGGGCCTGGAGCAGCCGTCCAACGGTGACGCCTTCCTGTCGCCCGGCTTCACCGTCGGCATGCTCCTGCAGGAGCCGCCGCTCGACGAGTCGAAGACCGTCCTGGAGAACGTCCAGATGGGCGCCGCCGAGGTCATGGGGAAGCTGAAGCGCTTCAACGAGGTCGCGGAGCTCATGGCGACCGACTACTCGGACGCGCTCATGGACGAGATGGGCAAGCTCCAGGAGGACCTGGACCACGCCAACGCCTGGGACCTCGACACGCAGCTGGAGCAGGCCATGGACGCCCTGGGCTGCCCGCCCGGCGACTGGCCCGTCACCAACCTCTCCGGTGGCGAGAAGCGCCGCGTCGCGCTCTGCAAGCTCCTCCTCGAAGCCCCCGACCTGCTGCTCCTCGACGAGCCCACCAACCACCTCGACGCCGAGTCGGTGAACTGGCTGGAGCAGCACCTCGCCAAGTACCCCGGCACCGTCGTCGCCGTCACCCACGACCGGTACTTCCTCGACAACGTCGCCGAGTGGATCCTCGAGCTCGACCGCGGTCGCGCCCACCCGTACGAGGGCAACTACTCCACCTACCTCGACACCAAGGCCACCCGCCTCAAGGTCGAGGGCCAGAAGGACGCCAAGCGCGCCAAGCGGCTCAAGGAAGAGCTCGAGTGGGTGCGGTCCAACGCCAAGGGCCGTCAGGCCAAGTCCAAGGCCCGTCTCGCGCGCTACGAGGAGATGGCGGCCGAGGCCGACAAGATGCGGAAGCTGGACTTCGAGGAGATCCAGATCCCGCCGGGCCCGCGTCTGGGCTCCATCGTCGTCGAGGTCCAGAACCTGTCCAAGGCCTTCGGCGACAAGGTTCTGATCGACGACCTCAGCTTCACGCTGCCGCGCAACGGCATCGTCGGCGTCATCGGCCCGAACGGTGCCGGCAAGACCACGCTCTTCAAGATGCTCCAGGGTCTGGAGACCCCGGACTCCGGCTCCGTCAAGGTCGGCGAGACCGTCAAGATCTCGTACGTCGACCAGAGCCGCGCCAACATCGACCCGAAGAAGACGCTGTGGGCCGTCGTCTCCGACGAGCTCGACTACATCAACGTCGGCCACGTCGAGATGCCCTCCCGCGCCTACGTCTCCGCGTTCGGCTTCAAGGGCCCGGACCAGCAGAAGCCGGCCGGCGTGCTCTCCGGCGGTGAGCGCAACCGTCTGAACCTCGCGCTCACCCTCAAGCAGGGCGGCAACCTGCTGCTCCTCGACGAGCCCACCAACGACCTCGACGTCGAGACCCTGTCCTCCCTGGAGAACGCGCTCCTGGAGTTCCCGGGTGCGGCCGTGGTCATCTCCCACGACCGCTGGTTCCTCGACCGGGTCGCGACGCACATCCTCGCCTACGAGGGCGACTCGAAGTGGTTCTGGTTCGAGGGCAACTTCGAGTCCTACGAGAAGAACAAGATCGAGCGCCTCGGCCCGGACGCGGCCCGTCCGCACCGTGCCACCTACAAGAAGCTGACCCGAGGCTGATCACCTCATGGCTCGGCACATCTACAGCTGTCCCCTGCGCTGGTCGGACATGGACGCCTTCGGGCACGTCAACAACGTCGTCTTCCTGCGGTACCTGGAAGAGGCGCGGATCGACTTCATGTTCCGGCTGGCGCCGGGGGACGGTTCCCCCTCGTTCTCCGGCGGGTCCGTCGTGGCCCGGCACGAGATCGACTACAAGCGGCCGCTGGTCCACCGGCACGAGCCGGTGACCATCGAGTCCTGGGTCACGAAGATAGGCGCGGCGTCCCTGACGATCGCCTACGAGGTCAAGGACGCCGACGTCGTGTACGTCCGGGCGTCCACGGTCGTCGTGCCCTTCGACCTGGAGGCGCAGCGGCCGCGCCGGATCACCTCCGAGGAGCGCGAGTTCCTCCAGGAGTACGTCGACGACGGGATGTCGTCCGCCGCATGACCGTGCTCGCTCCGCTGCACTTCGCCGACCCGAGGGAGGCGGCGGCACTCGCCGCCTTCCTGGGCCGGCTCGTGCACTACGACCGCGCCGCCGCCGTCCGCCTCCAGGCGGGGGGCGGGGCGCTGGCCGTCTTCGGGCGGCCCCCGTCGTTCGAGGTCCTCGCGATCCGCACGGCCCGCCTCGTCGACGCCGTGGACCTCGACGTCACCGTCTCCGCCGGTGAACTCCTCGACGGCATCGAGGAGTCGGCCGGCAAGGCCGTCGTCCCGGACTCCGTGACCGGACCGCCTTGGGCCGGTGTCCTCCCGCCGCGCGGCGGCTGGCAGCCGGTCCCCGGCCTCCCCGACGTCGCCGGGATGCGGGGCGCCGTCGCCGCCGCCGTCGGCGAGTTCCGTACGCGGGACGAGGAGCTGCCGGAGGAGCGGCGCACCCGGGCCGAGCGCGACGCCCTCGGCCGCGAGATCTGGTCCCGGACCCTCGGCACCACCGGGCTGCCGCTGCGTGCCGTGCACGCCGCCCAGTCGCTCGGCTTCCTGCCGCCGGGGGAGGCGCCGGTGGCGCTGTTCGCCTCCGGGCCGTGGCTGCGGCTCCGTACCCCGTACGGCTCGATCGCGCTGCGCACCGGATCCTCGATCTCGCTCGGAGTCGCCCCCCGATGACCGACGTCGAGGTCGACGGGCCCCTCTCCGGGGACGAGCTCAACAGCCTCTTCGGCGCCTCCTGGCCCGGGCATCAGGACACCGACTTCGGGCCCGTCCTCGCCCGGAGCCTCCTCCGGGTCACCGCCCGCCGCGACGGGCGGCTCGTCGGGTACGTGAACGTCGTCGGCGACGGCGGCGTCCACGCCTTCCTCCTCGACACCACCGTCCACCCCGACGAGCGCCGCCAGGGGCTCGGCGTCACCCTCGTGCGGACCGCCGCCGAGGCCGCCCGGGCGCGCGGCGCGCACTGGCTGCACGTGGACTTCGAGCCGCACCTCACCGCCTTCCACGAGCGGTGCGGCTTCCGGCCCACGGCGGCCGGGCTCATGGACCTCACCCGTCCCTAGTCGCGCCCTCCCTGGCGATCGCGACCGCCGAGAGCGCCGCCGAGAGCGCCAGCAGGGACACCGGGATCACGGGGGACCCGTGGGCCTGGTTGTCGCGTGCCAGGATCGGGTCCATGCGGTGGGCGGGGTCGTACGCGATCCGGACCGGTCCGCCCGGCTCGGCGATGCGCTCCTCGGCCGAGAACTCGTCGGGATAGCCGCCGACGCAGTCCAGCGTGTGGTGGTACAGGGTCTTCGCGGCCGGCGCCCCCTCGCCGAAGGTCGGGTGGTGGGTCACCCGGACCTTGCCCACCACGACGCAGTCGGCGACCGCGCCCCGGACCGTGGAGTCCCGCGCCTCCACCCAGACCGCCGTCAGGCCCGCCAGGATCAGGACGACCGCGGCGATGCTCCCGCCCTCCCGGAAGAGCGCGTCGTGCGCCAGGAGCGCGACGGCCGCCAGGACGAGGCCCCCGCCCACCGCGAGCACGGTGGGCAGGCCGTGCGGGCTGCGGAGGTTCCAGTCCGCCCACCACCACAGGAGTGTTCCGGCGACGGCGGGCACGAGCAGCGCCCCGGCGTACGCCACGGCCTTTCCCATAGGCACCTCCGTGAACGGGGACGCCCCGCGGCCGGTGCCGGTTTCCTCAGCCCTCCGCGTCGTCCGGCCACACCCCGATGTGGTCCTGCTCCAGCTCC
>NZ_MWIG01000546.1:0-3499 GCF_002156145.1 Streptomyces sp. NRRL B-24572
ACGTCGTCGACGGCCTCGCCCTCGCGGCGGGACGTGTACTTGAAGAGCTGCATGCCGACGGCGGCGGGCCGCTGGACGATGTGGAAGAACTTCCCGAAGGGGATGTAGATCAGGGTGAAGACGACGGACACCATGTGGAGGACCGCGAGGAACTCGTAGCCGCCGCCGTGCAGGAAGATCGACGAGAAGGTCAGCAGCAGGCCGGTCACCGAGATGACGATGAGGGCGAGCAGCGGTACGAGGTCGTAGGCGAAGCGCTGGCCGGTGATGGCGCCCCGGTCCTTCATGCGGCGCCACAGGAAGTAGGAGGCGCCGGCGATGACGAGGACGGCGGCGATGTCGAGGCCGTGGAACATCAGCCAGCCGACGGCGTTGAGCGCGTCGAATCCGATGATCTTGAAGCCCCAGATCCGCATCTCGTAGCCGGGGCCCGAGCCGGTGGCCGAGGTGAAGGTGAACCAGCCCCAGGTGAGCGGGAAGGTGATCGCGGCGGCGAGCAGACAGCCCCAGAAGACGAGCTGGTGGGCGGCCCAGCGGGCGTGCGAGCGGGCGCCGAGGAACTTCTGGAGGCCGAGGTAGGTGGCGATCATCCTCGGCAGGGCGGTGGGCGCCTTGCGGAAGTTCGCAGCGGAGAAGAAGGAGCGCCAGCCCTGCCGGAAGAGGCGGCGGGCACCGGGCGCGGAGATCCAGACCGTGTAGCGGTAGGCGACTCCGAAGGCGAGGAAGACGGTGGCCACGGCGTACGGCAGGAGGGCCGAGTCGAAGTCGCGGAGCAGACGGCTGCCGAGGACGATCGCGAGGATCAGCAGGGCGGAGACGGCGGCGCCGACGAGGGCGGCGCGACGGCGCACGGCGGCGGGCGTCCGGGGCGCAGGGGTCTGGGCCGCAGGGCCGCCGGCCGCCGTGAGGCCGGGCGCGGGGCCCGGGTCGGGGCCGGATGCGGAGGTCGGCTCGGCTGTCTGCGGTGGCTCGGTCACGCGGCCACGGTAAAGCGATATGCCCTGTTCAGTCCTGTTTTGCCCCCTTTAGGAGTGACGCGTCGGCTACCCCGGACACGAGGAGGGAGGTCTTGCGGCGAGTTCCTCATCGCCCACAGAGGCGTCGAATCCTCCACACGGCCGGGAACGGCACCGTTCATCCGACGGCACCTCACCCATCGGGATGACGCCCAAAGGACCGGGCGTGCGGAAAGGCCCCGCCGTGGCGGGGCCTTTCGCGGAGGAGGGGTGGTTCAGCTGGGGGCCTCGGCGCCCTTGCGGGCGTAGAACCACCAGGTCACGGCCATGCAGCTGGCGTAGAAGGCGACGAATCCCCACATCGCGCTGGTCACGGCCACCGAGCCGAAGAGGGCCGGGATGAAGAAGAAGCCGTAGGCGGCGACGGCCGAGGTGAAGCCGGTGACCGCGCCGGACTCCATTTCCGCCTGCTTCAGGGCCCTGGTGTATTCCGGGGTGCCTTCGGTGAGGCCCTTGAGGTGGGCGCCGCGGAAGATGACCGGGATCTGGCGGAAGGTGGAGCCGTTGCCGATTCCGGAGAAGAAGAACGCGGCGAGGAAGCAGAAGAAGAAGCCGTGGAAGGAGCCGCCGTCACCGCCCGAGGGCAGGAAGTCGATCACTCCGACGATCGAGGCGGCCATGCCCACGAACGACAGGATCGTGACCCGGGCACCGCCCCACCTGTCCGCGATCCAGCCGCCGCCCCAGCGGGCCAGGGCGCCCACGGCCGGGCCCATCCAGGCGTACACGGCGACCGAGTAGTCCGGGAACGTGGTCTTGATGAGCATCGGCAGGGCGGCGGCGAAGCCGATGAAGGAGCCGAAGGTGCCGACGTAGGTCCTGCCGGTCCGCGGGTCGTAGGCCACCCTCCGGGCGTGGCATGCGGGCCCGCAGGTGCCCGGAGCGCGCCATGCGAGCGGGCCCGCCGCCCGCTCTGCTGTGCTGGTGCACATGACACAACCGTTCCTGCCCCTCACCGCCCGCTCCCGCGAGGAGTCGCACCGGGTCGCCACGTCCCTGGAGCTCTTCTTCGACCTGTGTTTCGTCGTGGCCGTCGCCCAGGCCGGTGCCGAGCTCGTGCACGCGGTCGCCGAGGGCCACGCGGGCCAGGGCATCCTCGACTACGCGATGGTCTTCTTCGCGATCTGGTGGGCCTGGATGAACTTCTCCTGGTTCGCCTCGGCGTACGACAACGACGACGTCCTCTACCGGGTCATCACCCTCGTCCAGATCGCCGGTGTGCTCGTGCTCGCCGCCGGCGTCTCGCGCGCCTTCGAGGAGCACGACTTCCTCGTCGTCTACCTCGGCTACGTCGTGATGCGGCTCGCCATGGCCTCGCAGTGGCTGCGCGCCGCCCACCACGCCACCGACCCGGCCGAGCGGACGATGTGCCGCCGGTACGCGGGCGGGGTCATCGCCGTCCAGGTCGGCTGGCTCGCACTGGTCCTGGCGCCCGAGCCGGCCCGCCCGTGGGTCTTCCTGGTGATGGCGCTGGCCGAGCTGGCCGTACCGCTGTACGCGGAGAAGGACGCGGGCAGCGCCTGGCATCCGCACCACATCGCCGAACGGTACGGCCTGTTCACGATCATCGTGCTCGGCGAGACCGTCGCCGCCGCGACCGTCGCCGTGAAGACGGGCATCGTCGAGAACGACGCCCTCGGCGAGGTCCTCCCGATCGCCGTGGGCGGTCTGCTGCTCGTCTTCGCCGCCTGGTGGATCTACTTCGTCGTGCCCGCCCACGACCGGCTGACCTCCAGCCGCCAGGCCTTCCTGTGGGGCTACGGCCACTACGTGATCTTCGCGTCGGCCGCCGCCGTCGGGGCCGGCCTGGAGATCGCCGTCGAGCAGGCCGTGGGCAAGGCCCACATCTCCACGCTCGCCGCCTCCGCCGCCGTGACGATCCCCTCGGCCGTGTTCCTGCTGTCGGTGTGGCTGCTGCACGCCCGCTACTTCAAGGTCGGCATCGCCCAGCAACTGGTGCTTCCGGTCTCGTCGTTCGCGATCCTGATGTGCTCGTTCGCGGGCCGCTGGGCGGTCCTGGCGGCCGGGCTCGTCGCGGCGGCTACGGTCGCCGTCGGGGTCACCCTGACCGCCCGCAACCCAGCCACGCGCGCGAGGACGACGACCTGACGGACACCGGGAGGCCGGAGACCGAGACCGGAGACCGGAGGCTGGAGATCGGAGACCGGAGATCGGAGGCTGGAGGAGCCGCCATCCGCCGGGACACAATCCGCCCCATGATGTTCCGCCTCCTCGGACCGCTCGCCATGACCGACGCCACCGGCACCCCGGTGCCCGCCGTCGGCGGCCCCAAGGTCCGCGCCCTGCTCGCCCGGCTCCTCCTCGACGCGGGCCGGACCGTCCCGGTGGAGCGGCTCGTCGACGGCCTGTACGGGGACGAGCCGCCGGCCGGCGCCCAGGGCGCGCTCCAGGCCCAGGTCTCGCGACTGCGCCGGGCCCTTCCCCCGGGCGTGACGGTGGAGTTCACGCCCGCCGGGTACCGG
>NZ_MWIG01000547.1:0-5935 GCF_002156145.1 Streptomyces sp. NRRL B-24572
GAATTCCCGCACCGAGAATTCCCGCACCGAGAATTCCCGCACTGACCCCTTGCCGCCGTCCGACCCTCACGTGGCGGGCGTGAACTGTTCCGTGCCCACCACCCGGAGCAGCGCGAGGCGGTCCCCCGCGTCCGTGCCCGGCGGCGGGGTGTAGAGGACGAGGCGCTGTTCGCCCTCCGGGGCGAGCAGCACCTGGCAGTCCAGGTCGACCGCGCCGATCACCGGGTGCGCCACCCGCATCCGGCTGTGCCGGCGGACCGCCACCTCGTGCCGTTCCCACAGCTCCGTGAACTCCTCGCTCGCCCCGCGCAGGCGCTCCACCAGGCGCATGGCGGCCGGGTCTCCGGAGCGGCGGCCGACGGCCGCGCGCAGGTCGGCGACGTGGAGGCGGCTGTAGTACGCGTGCTCCTCGGGCGGGTACGCCGCGCGGTTCGCCGGATCGGCGAACCAGCGCCACACCACGTTCCGCCCGTGCTCCGACACCGTGCACACCCCGCCCAGCAGGGACTGCGCCATCGCGTTCTGGGCGAGGACGTCCCCGAGGTCGCTCAGGACCTGCGCCGGGGTCGTCTCCAGCTGGTCGAGCAGGTGGAGCAGGCCCGGTGCGACGTGGTCGCCGGCCGTGGCGCCGGCAGGCGGGCGGTGGCCGGCGAGGAGGTGGAGGTGGTCGCGCCCGTCGTTGTCGAGGCGCAGTGCGCGGGCCAGCGCGGCGAGCATCTGCGGCGAGGGCTGCGGGCCGCGGGCCTGCTCCAGGCGGATGTAGTAGTCGGCGGACATGCCGGCGAGCTGGGCGACCTCCTCGCGGCGCAGTCCGGGCGTACGGCGCCGGGGGCCGGCCGGGAGGCCCGCGTCCTGCGGGCGGACCCGCTCGCGGGAACGGCGCAGGAAGTCGGCCAGTTCACGGCGGTCGATGCGGTCACCGCGGTCGATGCGGTCGCCTCGGTCACCGCGGTCGCCTCGGTCACTGCGGTCGCCTCGGTCACCGCGGTCGCCTCGGTCACTGCGGTCACTGCGGTCACTGCGGTCACTGCGGTCACTGCGGTCGATCGTCATGCCGATCATGGTGCCGGGTGCGGGCGGCCGTATCCAGGGATCGGCGGTCCCAGGGTCGGAAGGGCTCTCCCGGGCCCTTCCGGGGGTCGGCAGAGTCCTCGGTGTCAGCCACCGACCGCCTCCCCGCCGGGGAGCCGGCATCCCACCGGGAGCACAGATCATGGCCACCGTCACCGTCGGCACCGCCCTCGTCCACTACGACGTCGAGGGCTCGGGTTCCGGGCCCGCCCTCCTCCTCGTCCACGGCACCGGTTCCGGTGGCGCCGTCATCAACTGGGGCCGGACCGCGCCCCGTTTCACCGCCGACCGCCGGGTGATCACCCTGGATCTGTCCGGCGCCGACCGGACCGTCGACGACGGCGGCCCGCTGACCGTCGAGACGCTCGCCGCGCAGGTCATCGCCGTCATCGAGGACGCCGGCACCGGCCCGGTCGACCTGCTCGGGTTCTCGATGGGCGCCCCGGTGTCCGCCGCCGTCGCCGCCCTCCGCCCGGATCTGGTCGAGCGGCTCGTGCTGGTGGCGGGGTGGGCGTACACCGACGGCGACGAGTACCTGCGGAACCTGTTCACGCTGTGGCAGCGGCTCGGCGAGTTCGACCCGGCGGGCTTCGGGCGGAGCGTGACGATGACCGGGTTCAGCCGGAGCTTCCTCAACGCGATCGGCCGCGAGGGCGTCGAGGCCCTCGTCCCGAACATGCCGCCCACCCCGGGCACCCTGCGGCACGTGGCGCTCGACCTGACGGTCGACATCCGCGCGCTGCTGCCCCGGATCACGGCGGAGACGCTGGTCGTCGGCGGTACGCAGGACATCACCGTGCCGGTGGAGAACAGCCGGGAGCTGCACGCGGCGATCGCCCGCAGCACGTACGCGGAGATCGACGCCGGGCACGTCATGTTCTTCGAGAAGGAGGACGAGTTCGTGAAGACCGTGACGGAGTTCCTCAACCCGACCGGCTCCTGAACCCATCATGGGGCCCATGGGAGAGACCAGGATCATCGATGCGGCCGAGCGGCGGGCCCGGCTCGGGGTGCGGCACCGGCTGGCCCGGAGCGCGCGGGCCGGGTCGGCGGCGGAGGTCGGGGACGCGCTGGTGGCGCTGCACGGGACGGATCCGGCGAGCGTGTTCCTCGCGGTGGCGGCCCGGCTGACCGGGGGCGTCGAGCCGGTCGGGGCGGTGGAGCGGGCGCTGTACGAGGACGGGTCCCTGGTCCGGATGCACGGCATGCGGCACACGGTCTTCGTCTTCCCGTCCTCCCTCGCCGCCGCCGTCCAGGCCTCGACGACCCGACCCGCCGCCGTACGCGAACGCACCACGCTCCTCAAGCACTTGGCGGCCGGCAGCGACTTCGACGGGGAGTGGCTCGCGGAGACCGAGCGGCTCGTACTCGGCGAGCTGGCCGTACGGGGCGAGGCGACCGGGGCCGAACTCGGTGGTGCCGTACCGAGGTTGAGGTCGACGTATCTGTACGGGCCCGGGACGCGCCAGGAGGGCGTGCAGTCCGTCGCCAGCCGGGTGCTGCGGGTGCTCGGCATGGAGGGCCGGATCGTACGGGGCAGGCCGCAGGGTTCGTGGACGTCGAGCCGCTTCCGGTGGGCGCTCGCCCAGGAGCATCCCGTACGGGATCCGGCGGAGGCGCGGGCGGAGCTGCTCGGGCACTGGCTCGGGGCGTGCGGGCCCGCGACCGAGGCGGATCTGACGTGGTGGACGGGGTGGAAGGTCACCGACGTGCGCAAGGCGCTCGCGGCGGTGGGGGCGGTGCCGGTGACGGTGGACGGGGGGACGGGGTTCGTCCTGCCGGACGACCTGGAGCCCGTCCCGTCGCCGGAACCGTGGGCGGCGCTGCTGCCCGCGCTCGACCCGACGTCGATGGGCTGGCAGGGCCGTGACTGGTACCTGGACCCGGGCCATCGGGCGGTGCTGTTCGACCGCAGCGGGAACATCGGGCCGACGGTGTGGTGGAACGGCCGGATCGTCGGCGGCTGGGCGCAGCGCCCGGACGGCTCCCCCGTCCACCGGCTGCTCGCCGACGTGGGCGCGGAGGCGGAGCGGGCGATCGGGGCGGAGGCGGAGCGGCTTGCGGGGTGGCTGGGGGACGTGCGGGTGACGCCCCGGTTCCGGACGCCGCTGGAGCGGGAGTTGAGCGCCCCCTAGGACCTGTCCGGCCCTGGTCCGCCGGACGGGCCCTAGTGACGGGCCTCCAGGCCCGGGACTCCCAGGTCGAAGAGGCCGTCGAGGACCAGGTCGACGCCGACGGCGGCGAGCAGCAGGCCGAGCAGGCGGCCGAGGAGCTCGATCGTGGCGTGGTGGGTGCGGCGCAGGATCCGGGCGAGGAGCAGGACGCAGACGAGGTCGAGGACGATGACCGACACGTACGCGCCGACGACCGTCGAGCGCCAGGTGAAGGAGTCGCGGGCGGCCGCCTCGATGAGCACCGCGGTCATGGCGAGCGGGCTCACGACGTACGGCATGAGCAGCTCGCGCACCCCGCTGACCAGGTCGGGGGAGTCCTGGTGGGTGCCGTCGGAGCCGAGGTGGAGGCCGAGGACGAGGCCGACGGCGTAGATGAAGAAGATGACGCCGCCCGCGAGCTGGAGGGCGGGCGTGCTGATGTGGAAGAGGTCGAGCAGCCAGGGCGCCGCGATGCCGGTGACGAGGCCGACGAGGACGGCCGCGCCGGAGGAGATGAGCGCGATGGTCCGCAGCTGGCGGACCTCGTGGACCTGGGCGAGGCCGGCGAAGGCGAGGAGCACCTTCGGGGGCCCGACGACGGAGAAGAAGGCGATGAAGGCGGCGGAGAAGGTGAGTGCGTTCACACCGGAGATCTTGACCGGCTTCCTGATGTGTTCGGGTGATTTCTTCCGTTTTCCCGGTTCCCCTCCGCGCGGTGTCGAGAACGGCGGTCCGGCTCCGACTCTGCTGCGAGAGGCAGTGACAGCAGAGCACGAGCGAGGAGGTCGTCATGAAGTACCTGGTGATGGTGCAGGGATCGCAGGCCGACTACGAAGCGATGGCGGGCCGCGGCTCCGCGCAGTACCCCGCCTGGGACAAGGCACAGCTCCAGGCGATGTTCGACCACATGAACGCGGTCACCGAGGACGCGGCCGCGCGCGGCGAGATGGTCGACGCCCAGGGCCTCGCCGCCCCGTCCACGACCCGCTTCGTCACGGTGGACGGTGACGGCGAGCCGGTCGTCACCGACGGCCCGTACGCCGAGACCAAGGAGGTCCTCGCCGGCTACTGGGTCCTCGACTGCGCCTCCCTGGAGCGCGTCACGGAGATCGCCGCCCAGGTCGCCCGCTGCCCGGTCCCGCCCGGCTCCCCCGACCACCCGGTGGTCATCCGCCCGATCGACGAGACGGGCCCGGGCCAGGACTGAGTCCGGTGCGGATGCCCCGTGCGTTCAGTGCATCCCGTGGGCCCCGCCCGACGCGCGGGGCCTTCCCCGGGGGACGAGGAGCGGGGCCGCCAGGGCCGCCGCGGCGGCCGTGGCGGTGCAGACGGTGAAGGCGGTGGTGAAGCCCGTCGTGACGGCGCCGAGGGCGAGGGTGGAGGCCACGGCCACTCCGATGCCGCCGCCGAGCTCGTGGCAGGTGTTGACGATGCCGGAGGCGAGGCCGGCCTCGTGCGGCGGGATCAGGCCGAGGGCGGTCGTGGTCGCCGTGACGAAGACCGCGCCCAGGCCGAGGGCCGCCGTCGCCAGGGACGGCAGGAGGGTCGTCCAGGGGTCGGCGGTCGCGCTCACCAGGGCGAGCGGCAGGCAGCCCGCGGCCGTCAGGGCCATGCCGGCGGCCGCGCAGACGCGTGGGCCGGCCGTCGTGACCAGGCGGGAGCCGAGGTGCGCGCCGATCGCCGTGGTGAGCGCGACCGGGAGGAAGAGCAGACCGGTGCGGAAGGCGTCCAGGCCGTGCACGTGCTGGAGCCACATCGAGCCCAGGAAGAAGAACGCGATCAGGAGCGCCGTCGCGACCAGCATGAGGAGTGAGCCCGCCACGACCGGGCGCCGGGTCAGCATCCGGAGGTCCATGAGCGGGGTGCGGCTCCTGCGCTCCGCCGCCGCGAACGCCGCGTAGAGGGCGGCCGCGCCCAGGAGCGGGAGCAGGGTCCCGGCCGATGTCCAGCCCGCGTCGCCCGCCCCGACCAGGCCGTAGACCAGTGCGCCCGTGGCCGTGGTGACCAGGAGGGCTCCCGGGATGTCCAGGTGCCCGGCCCCCGTCGTGCCCGTGTCCTTGGGGAGCAGTTTCGGGAGTACGGCGAGCAGCGCCAGGCCCGTCGGGACGTTCACGTAGAAGATCCAGGGCCAGCCCGGGCCGGCCGTGAGGGCGCCGCCGAGGAGGACGCCGACGGCGGAGCCGGTGCCGCCGATGGCCGCCCAGACACCGAGGGCCCTGGCCCGTTCGGGGCCGTGGAAGGCGGTCGTGACGAGGGCGAGGGCCGCCGGGGAGAGGAGTGCGGCGCCGATGCCCTGGATCACCCGGCCGGAGAGCAGGGCGGCGGCGTTCGGGGCGAGGCCGCAGGCCAGTGAGGCGGCGGTGAAGAGGGCGAGGCCGGTGAGGAGGACCCGGCGGGCGCCGAGGGCGTCGGCGAGCCGTCCGCCGAGGAGCATCAGGCCGCCGAAGCAGAGGGTGTACGCGGTGACGACCCAGGTCAGGGCCGTACGCCCGANNGCGACGGCGGGCAGCGCGACGTTCACGACGGTGACGTCGAGGATCAGCATGAACTGGGCCGCGCAGATCAGCGCGAGGGCCGTCCAGCGGCGTGGGTGGACGTGGGCAGGGGTGGGTACGGCGGTGCGTGTCCTGGGCATAACTGAACTGTACGGCACAGTACAGTTGAACTCAAGAGTACAGTTCCCTTGCTACGCTCCCCGCATGGATCCCAAG
>NZ_MWIG01000548.1:0-5708 GCF_002156145.1 Streptomyces sp. NRRL B-24572
CACGTACACCTCGGCGCGGGAGACCGACACCGCACTCGTCACCCGCGCCGAGGTGTACGTGGAGGCGCGCGCGGCGGCACTCCGCGAGGCCGGCGACCTGCTCGTCCCGACGGCGGAGGGGGCGATCGGCGAGGGGCACATCGCGGGCACCCTCGCCGACCTGGTGCACGGCCGCGTCCCCACCGGGCGTCCGCGGCTCTTCAAGAGCGTGGGGATGGCCTGGGAGGACCTCGCCGTCGCGAGCGCCGTGTACCGCGCGGCCCGCGGGACCTGACCGCTCCGTTCAGCGGTGCCTGAGGTTGACGACCGCGGCCCTGGCCACCATCAGGGGGTTCAGGAACCGCATCGGACCGATCAGGCGGGACGCGAACATGTGCATGTGCCGCGCCAGGGCCCCGTCGCGCGCCGCCGCCGAGAACATCAGCCGCTCCCCGGGGTTGAACGGCCGGCCCTTGGCGAAGTCGGCGGCCAGGTACTGGTGACCGCCCAGGCGGCGCCTGTGCCGGCGCGCGTACACCGCGAGCGAGCGGTCGAGGTCGCCCCCACCGGTCACAGCCGCGGCGACCGCCTCGGTCAGCCACCGCGCGGACTGCAGGGCCCACCCGCATCCCACTCCCCACAGGGGGTCGCCGGTCAGGGCGGCGTCGCCGATGAGCGCCACACCCGGCGCGGTCGGCTTGCGGGTGCGGAGCGGGTAGTCGACCGTGCCGGTGATCTTCGTGACGCGCTCGGCGGCGTCGATGTCCGGCGCGTCGGGCAGGGCGCGGACCATGTCGAGGAAGCTGCCCTCCAGGTCCCTCCGGAAGTCCGGGAGCCGCTTCTTGTCCGGGAGCACCGCGACGACCGTCACCCCGTCGTCGTTCGGGAAGGCGTAGGCCATGTCGGGGACCAGGAACCAGGCGTGGCTGATCCCGTCGCGCAGGGGCAGGTTCCGGAAGTGTGCGAGATAGCCGAAGCGCGCGTTCTCGTGCTGCCGGGTGGGCACCCCGGCGTACTCGGCCACGGCCGAGTCCTTGCCGTCGGCGCCGACCACCAGGCGGGCCCGGATCTCGCGCTCGCCCTCGGGCGTCTTCGCGCGTACCCCCACCGTCCGTCCGGCCTCCTGGAGCAGCCCGGTCACCTGATGGCCGAGGAGCACGTCGACGCCGGGGGTCTCGGCCGCCCGGCACCTGATCAGCGGGTCGAGGGTGCTGCGCCGCACGTTGTAGCCGTACGGCAGCGCGGGGCCCGGCGCGGCGCTCGGCTCGATCCAGCCCCAACGGGTGTACCAGCGCGCCTCGTTGCGCACGGCCCCCGCTTTCTCCAAGGCGGGTATGAGGCCGAGTTCCTCGAGCACCGGGGTGGCGTTGGCGGTGAGGGAGTGGGTGCACAGCGTCTTGTACGCCGTGGGGCGCGAGCGGCGTTCCAGGAGCGCGACGCGGGCGCCGCGCCGGGCGAGCAGGATCGCCGCCGCGCTGCCGGCGAGGCTCGCTCCGCTGATGACGACGTCGTAGTCGTGTCCCGCGTTCTCAGGCTCGGTCATGCGCTGGTGGTCCCCCCGTGGTGTGGTGACACTTCTGTCAGGAACATGAGGACGAGGAAGGCGAGCGGTTGTCAAGGGATCAAGCCTGCCGCGGGTCTTGGCAACTCCAGTGCCATGTGAAATATTACTGACGTGCCCACGAGAAACACCTCGGATGTCATCGTCGTCGGCGCCGGCGTCGTCGGCGCGGCCTGCGCCCACTACGCCGCCCGAGCCGGCCTCTCCGTCACCGTCGTCGACCGCGGTCCGGTCGCCGGCGGGACGACGGGAGCGGGCGAGGGAAACCTCCTGGTCTCCGACAAGGAGCCGGGACCCGAGCTCGAACTCGCCCTCGTCTCCACCGCGTTGTGGCGGGAGCTGGCCGAACTGCTCCCGCCGCAGGTCGAGTACGAGGCGAAGGGCGGCCTCGTCGTCGCCTCGGACGAGCCCGGGATGCGCGCCCTGCGCGACTTCGCGGCCCGCCAGGAGAAGGCGGGCGTCACCAGCCAGGAGGTCCCCGCGGACCGGCTCCACGACCTGGAGCCCCACCTCGCACCCACCCTGGCGGGCGGCTTCCTCTACCCCCAGGACGCCCAGGTGATGCCCGCCCACGCGGCGGCCCGGCTGCTGTGCACGGACGGCGAACGGATCCGACTGCGCCTGGGGGAGGAGGTCACCGGCCTGCTCACCGGCACGGCCGGAGAGATCCGCGGCGTACGGACCACGGCCGGCGAGATCCACGCCCCCTCCGTGGTCAACGCCGCCGGAACCTGGGGCGGCGCCCTCGCCGAACTCGCGGGCGTACACCTGCCCGTCCTGCCCCGCAGGGGCTTCGTCCTCGTCACCGAACCCCTCCCGCGCGTCGTGCGCCACAAGGTGTACGCCGCCGACTACGTGGCCGACGTCGCCAGCGGCTCCGCCGCACTCCAGACCTCGGCCGTCGTCGAGGGCACCCCGGCGGGGCCGGTCCTGATCGGCGCCAGCCGGGAACGGGTCGGCTTCGACCGGACGCTCTCCACCGAAGTCCTGCGCCGGCTCGCCGCCGGGGCCACCGCACTGTTCCCGGTCCTCGGCACCGTACGGGCCATCCGCACCTACCTCGGCTTCCGCCCGTACCTGCCGGACCACCTGCCCGCGATCGGCCCCGACCCGCGCGTCCCCGGCCTGCTCCACGCCTGCGGCCACGAAGGGGCGGGCATCGGGCTCGCCCCCGTGACCGGGAAGATCGTCACGGCCTGTCTGACCGGTGCCGAACCGCCCCTCGACATCCACCCGTTCCGCCCCGACCGGTTCGCCGACACCGCGCACTGACCACGCCCCGACGTGCGCGCACCCACCGTCACGAGAGGAGGGCCCGTGGCCCGCACCCCCGCCGACCTCGTCGGCGCACAGCCCGAAGCACCGTTCGAGATCACCTTCGACGGCCGGCGCGTCACCGCCCTGCCGGGGCAGACCCTCGCCGCCGCCCTCTGGGGCGCCGGCATCCTGGCCTGGCGCACCACCCGGGACGGCGGCCGGCCGCGCGGCGCCTTCTGCGGCATCGGCCAGTGCTACGACTGCCTCGCCACCGTCAACGGCGAACCCAACCGGCGCGCCTGTCTGGTCCCGGCCCGCCCCGGAGACGCGATCACCACCCAGGAGGGACACGGCCATGACCGCCTCACCGTCTGAGCCGGGGACGCCGGGGACGCCGGGGACGCCGGGGACGCCGGAGGCGCCGGGGACGTACGACCTGGCGGTCGTGGGAGCCGGTTCCGCGGGACTCTCCGGCGCCGTCACGGCCTCCGAACTCGGCCTCTCCGTCGCCCTCCTCGACACCTCCATCCAGACCGGCGGGCAGTTCTACCGGCACCCGGCGCCCGCGCTCGGCGCCGTACGGCCCGAGGCCCTGCACCACGACTGGTCCGCCTTCTCCGACCTCCGGCGACGCCTCGCCGGAAGCGGCACCGCCCACCTCGCCGGGCACCACGTGTGGTCCACGGTGCGGGAGGGCGACGGGACCTGGTCGGTGCACGCGGTCATTGGGGCCGACGGAACCGCGGAGCGGCCCGTACGGATCCGGGCCCGGGCGCTGCTGCTCGCCACCGGCGCATACGAACGCCAACTCCCCTTTCCCGGCTGGACCCTGCCCGGCGTCGTGGGCGCCGGAGGAGCGCAGGCCATGCTCAAGTCCGGGCTCGTGCTGCCCGGCCGCCGCATCGTCGTGGCCGGCAGCGGCCCCCTGCTGCTCGCCGTCGCCTCCTCCCTCGCCGCCGCCGGCGCACGGGTGCCGGCCGTGGTCGAGGCCGCCGGCTATCTGCGGTACGCCCGCAGCCCCCGGGCGCTGGTGACCAACCCGGGGAAGGCGGCCGAAGCCCTGCTGCACGGATCAGGGCTGCTCCGGCACCGGGTGCGGCTCCGGCTGCGCAGCGCGGTCACCGAAGTGCACGGCGCCGACCGGGTGGAGGCCGTCACCGTCACCCGCCTGGACGCCGACTGGCGTCCCGTACCGGGCACGGGCCGCCGGATCGCCTGCGACGCCCTGGCCGTCGGCCACGGCCTGGTCCCGCAGATCGAGCTGGCCACGACGGCCGGCTGCGCCACCCGAAGGCTCCCCGACGGCACCCTCGGCCTCGCCCTGGACGACCTCCAGGAGACCTCGGAGCCCGGCCTGTGGGCGGCGGGCGAGACCGGAGGCGTGGGGGGCGCGGAACTCGCCCGTGCGGAGGGCGAGTTGGCCGCTCGGGCGATCGCCGCGCGGATCCTCGGCCGCCGGGCCGGCGCGAGCCGGATCGCCGAACTGCGGCGCCGCCGGGACCGGATGCGCGCCTTCGCCGACGTGATGTCCGCGGCCCACGCCCCGGGCCCCGGCTGGCAGGACTGGCTCACCGACGACACGGACGTGTGCCGCTGCGAGGAGGTCGACGCCGGTCGCGTCCGCGAGGCCGTCACCGAGCTCGGCGCGCGGGACGCGCGCACCGTCAAGCTCCTCACCCGGGCCGGGATGGGCTGGTGCCAGGGGCGGATGTGCGGGACGGCCGTCGCCTGCCTCGCCGCGCGCGGCGGAACCGCCGAACCGCCCGCGGAGCGGCGCCCGTTCGCGGTACCGGTCCGGCTCTCGACCCTCGCCGCCCTGGACGAGGCCCCGGATCCCGACGCTTCCTAGAGCCTGGAGGAGAGGCCCGCGCGGGCCTCTCTTCTTTCCCCATCGATAAAATGTCACACACTACAGAAAGGTCACCGTCATGACCGCCACCACCTGGAACGCCGACCGCCCCTGGCGCGGCATCATGGTCGCCACCACCCTCCCCTTCCGCGAGGACCTCTCCGTCGACCACGACGCCTACGCCGAGCACGTCGCCTGGCTGATCGCCAACGGCTGCGACGGCGTCGTCCCGAACGGCTCCCTCGGCGAGTACCAGACCCTCACCGACGCGGAGCGCGCCCAGGTCGTCCGTACCGCCGTCGAAGCGGCGGGCGACGGGGCGCGGGTCATGCCGGGCGTCGCCGCGTACGGCAGCGCCGAGTCCCGCCGCTGGGCCGAACAGGCCGCCGAGGCCGGCGCCGGCTCGGTCCTCCTCCTGCCGCCCAACACGTACCGCGCCGACGCGGCAGCCGTGCGCGCCCACTACACCGAGGTGGCCGGCGTCGGCATCCCGATCGTCGCGTACAACAACCCCTTCGACACCAAGGTCGACCTCACCCCCGACCTGCTCGCCCGGATCCACGGCGACGGCAGCATCGTCGCGGTGAAGGAGTTCAGCGGCGACGTCCGCCGCGCGTACGAGATCGCCGAACTCGCCCCGGAACTCGACCTGCTGATCGGGGCCGACGACGTCCTCCTCGAACTCGCCGTCGCGGGCGCCGTCGGCTGGATCGCCGGCTACCCCAACGCCTTCCCCGCCAGCTGCGCCGCGCTGTACCACGCCGCCGTCGCGGGCGACCTGACGACCGCTCTGCCGCTGTACAAGTCCCTGCACTCCCTGCTGCGCTGGGACTCGAAGACGGAGTTCGTCCAGTCCATCAAGCTCTCCATGGACATCGCCGGCCGCCCCGGCGGCCCCCCCCCCCCACCGCGCCCCCCGCTCACCGGCACGATCGAGGCCGCGGTGCGGACCGCCACGGAGAAGGCCGTGGCCGACGGCCACCACTGACGCGGGGCCGCTGAAGCCCACGCCGGCGCCGACCCTTCCCCGACCCGGACGATCCCTTCCCCGGAGGCCTCCTC